>CAMGGF010000069.1 GCA_946055445.1 uncultured Ruminococcus sp.
CGCGGAAATAATCTACTACTTGTAAGCAGCACATCTACCGAAGTTCTTTTCTGTAATACAGCGTCAATTCACCGTCTTCCACTTCGGACAGAACAAAGTCAGTATATCCCCAATGTAAATACACCGAAAGATTGCGTGTTTCTTTCGCGTAAACGCCGATGGTAAGGCTTGTGTATCCCATTTCCGCCGCACTTTTCTCCACAAAATGCATTAACTCGGAAACATATCCTTTTCCTTCATACGCTTTGTCAATTCGCAACGCGTGCACATTGGCGACCGTTTGAAAATCGGCCAGTTGTTCTCTGCCCGCAATGGCATTACACGCAGGAGAAAATAAAAGCGTACATTCCCCGACAGGTTCACCGTCACATAGAATTACAAATGTGCTAGCCCTGCCGGTTTGGTTATTCGCCGTAAATTCTCTTTTCCAATAAATCCAGCGATTATCGCCGGCGTTATTCTGAATATTTTTCTCCCAAAGTCGTTCTAAAATTTCACTGTCAGCCTTACGGTATTCCATTTGCATAAGCCGTTCCCCTTACCGTAAATTGTTATAAATTATTGTAACATTTTCCATAATAAAAAAGCAAGCCTTTCGACTTGCTTTTCTTTCGCTTGCATCATTGCGCTTTACAAACCGTCACAGTACTTTGCCCGCGGTGGCGAATCACGGACTGCGTGGTAAAGGTGCCGTCATTTTTGATGTTTATGATTGTTTTTCTAAATTTTCAGGCAGGATTTTGAAAGAAAACAAGATACGGCAAATGTTATGCTGTATGAAGGAAAAGAGAACTAACAAAAAAGCGAGATTGATACCAATCTCACTTTTTTGCATCTTATTTCATATTTCTATTAAGCTTTTACTGCTGTTTTTCAGCTGACTGTGCATTATACTGTTTCCGGCTTTCGAGAACGGCGTTATGAATGTCCTCTTTCGTTTTGCCTGTAAGCTTATAGAAGAAGAACGGAACGCCTGCGAGGAACATCATCAGGCCGTGGAAGATTGTATAGAAGAACAGCATCCACACCTTTGTTTCAAAGCTCTGTGCGGTTCCATCCTCCAACCCTTGCACATAACCGCAGATTGAATTTGAACCGTACAGAATTTTCGGTGCCAATGCACTTGCGATTGTTCCGCTTATCATAGTACCGATGCCGACAACAAAGGGCAGTGATGCGTCAAGGCGTTTCCCTGTTTTGAGTTCAAGGTCCTCCAAAACATCTGCCTGGAACATACTTGGCAGCAGATTGGAAGCACCGAACTGCAAACCGATAAGAAACAGAAATACGATAAACAAAATCTGCAATGATGTACCGCCGTTTTTAAAATACATATACCCTGTCGCAAATGCGGCGACATTGATAATCACCGAGTAAATACCGCTGGCGATATAGAGCACCTTGGAGTTAAACTTTTTCAGCAGGAAATTGATAACAAGCATACCTACCGCCGTGCCGATACCCGTAGGCAAGCCGAACAGCAGGAACTTGCTTGAGCTTCCCAGCAACGCCGCCGCAAGGAATACACCCATAAAGTTGGCAATATTTCGGAAACTCTTTAAAAACTCCGACACGATAATTGTCCAGGCATATTTATTTTTGATAACATCAAAGAAGCCCTCAACGGGATTTTTCTTTTCATTATCATATACTATACGCTCTCTTGTCATTTTTACGCCGAGCAGCATGGAGAAAATACCCACAACGCCGCAAAGTGCCGCGGATAATATATACTGCATACCTGTATCTTTTATGAAAATTGCAATCACAAGAACAATAACGAGGGATGCGGAATTACCGACAGCCGAAACAATTCCCCTGAAGGACATAACGGTGTCACGCTCTTTCAGGTGGGGTGTTAAAACAACAGCCATACTGTTAATTTGATTGCCGAAATTCGTAGAAACCGCCCACGCAACGGCAACAGTGACAATATAAATCATCAAAAGTGTGCCTGTAAGTGCTTTCGGCGTCCAGAAACTGAGAACAAGGAAAACGCCCGTAGGAATGGCGGCAAGCAATACAAGCGGTCGGAATTTTCCGTTTTTGCCCACACGGCGTCCGTCAATATACATAACAATAAAAATGTTCAGTATAAATGGAATAACGCTTACCAGAACATTAAAAAGCGAAGCTTGATTTTCTGTGATTTTCAGCACATCCACCAGATAAGAATTACGATATGCGCCTACCATACCCGTCATATTGGTGTAGAAAAACACCGCGACCAAGTAGGCGATAAACTCACCTGTTTTTACATGTTTTTTCTCCGGTGCCGCCGTTACGGCAGTCATTGTTTCCATAAAAAATCCCCTTTTCTTTTATCTTTCTATCACAGCCGTGTAGTCCATTTGTTTTACGTCACCTATCATGGAAAGGACAAATGTATCTATATCGGCGAACATCGGCGTTTTTCCGCCTGCTTTTTTCTCAATAATATGCGTTATTGGGTGCAGTCTTTTTAAAAGATTTGCCACTGCATCATACATAGGCGTCCCTTTGGTGTAAGGCTCGTCGCCGACGAAAACATTTCGCACCAGCTCAACGCCCACATCCTTTACCAACCTGTCGCCTATGCTTTTATCCACCTTGAAGAAAAGCAATTTGCCAAGTTTCTTCAGCGTCAGTTTTTGCAGGAGTTTCCCCACAGCGGTGATGGGAATTTTCAGCTTTTTGTTCTTTTCGGGACCGCCGAACAGCCTTGTAAAGAACATAAAATCATACGCCATAGCATCAATAATAGCGCCTGTTTCGGCAACGCATTTTTGGTCGGTTCGGCTTCTTTCCTCATAGGCAGGTCCGCTTGCCTTAAAAGACGTGTCATAATAATGCGTGTCGGTGACAAGATAGAAAGTCAGCGGTACAGGCATACGGTTTTCACTCCCGTCAATTATAATGTTATTGCTGTATATTTGTAAATTACCACTTTTTGCCTTCGTATTAAATAGGTAATCCTATAATGTTAGGATTATAACAATTTTCCTATTTTTATTCCTGTCTTGTTTTTCTGCGGTATTTCAGCGGTGAACACCCCACTGCTCTTTTAAAACAGGATGAAAAATATTGTTGGTCGGCGTAATGCAATTTGGAGGCAATACTGCCGATGCTTAAATCGGTGTGCGTTAAATAGGACTTTGCCGCATCAATTTTTTTATCTAAAAAATACTGATAAGGCGTCACATTATATTTGCTTTTAAAAATATTGATGATATAATTTTTGGAATAGTTCATCGTTGCGCAGAGCTTATCCAGATTGTAATAGCTTTCTACACATGAATCCAACTGTTTCCGAATACGGTCAGGCAAATCCGCATTGTCTGCCAAGACGCGGTTACGGATATACATAAAAATTGAAACCAAATTTACGGTTATTCTGCTCACCATAACCTCGTACGGAATATCCTCGCGGGAAATCTGCACAATCTCTTCAAAGTATTTCTTCACGGGGTGACAATTTTCAAATAAAAATACATCTTTCGGCAAATAGCAGTCAATCAAACTGTCTGCAAAATCGCCCACAAACACAACCCATAATTTATGCCACGGATTTTGTGCGTCGGATTTGTATTGATGATTGCTGCCGACCTTTAAAAAGAATATATCGTCTTTTTCGGGTTCAAAATGCTGTCCCTCAATATCCAAAGTGCCGCAACCGTCCAATATAAATTCCAATGCATTCAAATCCGAATTCGGCCGCACGATATGAAAATGCTTATCGCAATAGGTTTCGCCCACAAGTTCTATTTTTAACGGATCGTTTTCGTTAATCAGCGGCACAAAGTTTTTGAATTCTTCAATCATCGTAACAATCCTCACATTTTGCTTAATATTTCTCATTTATCAATGCAGTTTATTGTGATATTTTTATGATAATTCAAAATCAATATAAAGTCAACCGACAGGAGGATAATTTATGATTCGGTGTAAAAATACCATTTTTGTTTTGGAAACGCAAAACACCCAATATGTTTTGGGTGTGGATAAATACGGATATAATCATCATTTGCATTGGGGAAAAAAGTGCGATATAAACGATTTCTGCACGCCGCAAATCGGCGACCAGAATTCAAACCACTCAATGCTTGACGCTTTCCGACAGGAATACACGCCCTTCGGTAAAACCATGTATCGCGGCTGTGCGGTAAAGGCGGAGTTTTTTGACGGTTGCCGTGAAATTAACCTGAAATATGACGGCTATGCACAAAAGGACGACTGTTTGGAACTACAATTCTCGGACACGGTCTATCCCCTTGCAATAACCTTGCATTATCAGACTTATGCGGACTGTGACATTATTTCCAGATGGGTAACCGTGAAAAACAACGGCGATACGCCTATATATTTTGAAAAACTGTGCAGTGCGGAATTTAATCTGCCCTCCGCAAACCCATATACCTTTAAAAACACAAACGGTGCATGGGGCGGCGAAAACATTGAGACAAATACCCTTTTAGAGGGCGGCGCTTGGGTAAATGAAAGCCGACGCGGTATTTCGGGGCACAATCAGTCCCCCTATTTTATCGCATATCAGAACGCCGATGAAAAAAGCGGCGATGTTTACTTTGCCACACTTGCATACAGCGGGAATTTTAAGGTGAAAGCGGAACGGGATTTGTTCGGTAAAACACGGATAATTCTCGGTATGAATGATTTTGATTTCCGTTTTCAACTGAACGCAGGCGAAACCTTTGACACGCCGAAGGTTTTCTGCGGGTATACACAAGGCTTCGGTGAAATGTCACGGCAAATGCACAAATTTGCCGTAGAAAACATCTTGCCCAAAAGCCATAATGATAAGTTATTGCCCGTGCTTTACAATTCATGGGAGGCAACAGAGTTTGATGTGAACTGTGAAAATCAAACTGCCCTTGCAAAAATCGCCGCCGAAATCGGCGTGGAACTGTTTGTAATGGACGACGGTTGGTTCGGCAAGCGCAATAATGACAGGGCGGGACTCGGTGATTGGTTCGTAAACCGCGAAAAATTCCCCAACGGTCTTGATGCGTTAATAAATCAGGTAAACGCGTTGGGTATGGATTTCGGTATATGGGTGGAACCCGAAATGGTAAATGCAGACAGCGATTTGTTCCGCGCCCATCCCGACTGGACATATCACTATGATACAAGAGAGGCCTGTGAACTTCGCAATCAGCGGGTGCTGAATATGACAAGAGAAGATGTGCAGGAATATGTATTTAACTGTCTGCATACGCTTTTATCCGAGCACAACATCAAATATATAAAATGGGATATGAACAGACCTTTTTCCGAAACGGGCGCAGAAAATTTGGAATGTCCCCAAATGCTTTGGTATCTGCACACGAAAGCCGTTTATGATATAGTGGATCAGTTAAAGGCATTACACCCCGATGTTGCGATTGAGAGTTGTGCTTCGGGCGGCGGCAGAACGGATTACGGTGCGCTGATGCATTTTGACCAAGTGTGGACCAGCGACAACACGGACGCCATTGACAGAATGGTCATTCAAAAGGGCTATTCCCTTTTAAAGCCTATCAAAACCATGCGCGCTTGGGTTACGGACATAAACTGGTATAATAAGCCCTGCACCCTTGATTTTCGGTTTAACATTGCTATGCAGGGCGCTTTGGGTATTGGCGGTAACTTGACAAAATATACCGAAAAGGATTTGGAAATCTGTAAAAAGAACATTTCCCTTTATAAGCAAATCCGACCGCTTGTGCAGTTCGGCAAACTTTACAGAAATATGGATATTGATAAGGACGAAATCCTTTTTAACCAGTATGTAAACGCGGAAAAAACCGAAAGCGTTGCCTTTATTGCGGCAAACGGCACAAGGTTTTACAAAAAGAGTGTTCCTATGCGCTTTAGCGGACTGGACGAACAAAAACGCTATACCCTGTCAATCAACGGCAAAACATATGAAAAAAGCGGCGCATATCTTATGAATGTGGGAATTGATTTAGAGGTTCGCGGCGCGGATTACAACAGAATTATACTGATAAACCAAGTATAATTTATCAAAATCAGGCTGAGAGGAATATTGTTATGGAAAAAGTTTGGAATTACAACTACGACTACGCAAGTTGAATGGTTATGAAATTGGGTATGGCGGTCCCTGATAAAGAAAATCCCAGGAAAAGCATGGTTTCGCTGACCTTCCGCGACGCCCTTGATTACATAAAAAGATTGATAGCATTACGCAGGGCATTACAAAAATTTATTACCTCGTAGGCTGGCAATATCTCGGGCACGATGACAAATACCCTGACTTTTTTGAGGTAAACAGTGCGCTCAAACGCCCGAAGACGAAACGGCATATGACAGTTTCAAGTGGTTCAGCGATGTGGCAAAGAAATATCATTCCGTAATCAGCTCTACATACGCGAAGCGTATATCATCTGCGAAGCAGATATTATGCCGACAGTTTTATCACCCGTGACCGCAGGGAACGGATATCATTGAAAAAGCACACTTTTGTTCAGTAAACAAAAGTGTGCTTTTTATGGTGCGGGTAGCAGGGGTCGAACCTGTACACCTCTCGGCACAAGATCCTAAATCTTGCGTGTCTGCCAATTCCACCATACCCGCATATTGCTGTTATTATAACAAAAAGTATTTCTCTTTGCAATACGCGTTTTCAGAAAAAATTTTTCACGGATACAGAAAATTTATAATATGATTGTATTTGAAAAAAACTTGACATATACGGGTATGGGGTATATAATCAATATACCCCTATGGAGTATATGAAAGAAGGCTGAATCTATGGAACACAACTGCAATTGCTGTGTCAAAACCAAAAAGCGCT
>CAMGGF010000070.1 GCA_946055445.1 uncultured Ruminococcus sp.
GACCGTGCCGAAGGCTCTGCCGTCGCCTTAATTGCCGACCGCATTGCGCTTTCGCACCCCGAAATTTCGGTGCGGTTTATCAAAGACGGTAAACAGCAACTGTGCACCCCCGGCAACGGCGATTTGCACGCCTGTATTCACGCTGTGTACGGTAGGGAGTTTGCCGAAACACTTTTGCCTGTGGAATACAATTTGAACGGCATTGCGGTGCGCGGATTTGTTTCCAAGCCGTTTTGTTCGCGCGGTTCCAATTCGATGCAGCACTTTTTCGTCAACAACCGCTATATTAAATCCCGTTCGGGTGCGGCGGCGTTAAACGAAGCCTATAAAAATTCCGTGATGGTCGGCAAATACCCCGCCTGCGTGCTGTTTTTGGAAGTACAGCCGTCGGCGGTCGATGTCAATGTGCACCCCGCCAAAACCGAGGTGCGCTTTTCCAACGAAAAAGCCGTGTTTGACGCGATTTATTACGCGGTGAAAAATACATTGTCAAAAGACGCGTCCCGCCCTGCGGCAGTATTGCCGCATACGCCTACCCACAGTACTCGCCCCGAAAAAAGCGTGTTGCGGAAAGCCGAACCCACGGCGGTGCAAATCGAATTAGAGGATATTCCGACGCCGCCCGTTGAAAATTCTGTAAAGCCAGCAAACTTTACAATCAAAAGCGCGCCTGCCCACAGCGAAACCACAACAAAACGCGAAATTGAGGCGTTTCGGCAGGTGTTGAACGATACAAAAGCAGTTTACGAAAGTGAAGAACTGCCCGACCTTGCGGTGCGCACTTCGGCAGAGCCGAATGAAAACGCGGCGGCGGAGCCTCCAAAACCCATTGCGGTTTCTTCCCCCGCAGAGACAGCCGTACCGTCGGCGGCGGAAATGTCGATTGCACCTGTGCAAGCGCAAAGGCAACCCCAAAAAGCCCCTGCGTTTCGCTTAATCGGCGAGGCGTTTAAGGCGTTTATTTTTGTCGAGTGTGACGGCAAACTCTTGATTATCGATAAACACGCCGCGCACGAGAGAATGCTGTTTGACGCACTGAAAAAAGAAAACGGCAAACAGGGCGCGCAGTTGTTGCTCTCTCCCGTTACGGTCACGCTTTCCAAAGACGAATATGCCGTGCTTTGTGAAAATATGCAGGTATTAAATGACGCGGGTTTTGACGCCGAAGATTTCGGCGAAGGCGCGGTGCGCGTGCGCGCGTGCCCGTTAAACCTCGAAAAAGAGGACATCACCGTTTTGGTGACTGAAATTGCGGGGTATCTGCTCAAAAACCGCCGTGAAGTGCTGTCGGAAAAACTCGATTGGATTTATCATTCTTTGGCGTGCCGCGCCGCGATTAAAGCGGGCAACGATACCAAAGACTATGAATTGTACGAATTTACAAAAAAACTGCTGGCAGATGACAGCGTGCGCTATTGCCCCCACGGGCGCCCGGTGCTCATGGAATTGACGCGCGCGGAATTGGATAAACAGTTCGGGAGGATTCAGTAATGCAGAATATTCCCGTACTCGCCGTGGTCGGCCCTACTGCGTCGGGCAAAACCGCACTTTCGGTAGAACTCGCAAAGCAACTCGGCGGTGAAATTGTTTCTGCCGATTCCATGCAGATTTACAAAGGGATGGACATTGCCTCTGCAAAACCCACCGAATCGGAAAAACAGGGGATACCCCATCATATGATGGATTTTCTCCCGCCCGAAACGCCGTACAGCGCCGCGGAATATGTCAAAGCGGCGCGTGCGTGTATTTTAGACATTCGCAAACGGCAAAAATTGCCGATTTTGGTCGGCGGCACAGGGCTGTATGTCGATAGCCTGCTTACGGACACGCAATTTATTGAAACCGAAACCGATTTCGAATTGCGCGCACGCTTGGAAGCGGAATTTGACGCGCTCGGCGGCGAAAAAATGCTCGAAAAACTCGCGGTATTTGATAATGACACCGCCGCGCGTTTGCACCCGAACAACCGCAAGCGCATTATCCGCGCATTTGAAGTGTATCAACTGACGGGCAAAACAATGACCGAGGCGCTCGCCGCATCTCGTGAAAACCCGTCCCTTTTTGCACCGCAGTATATCGGTATAGCCTTCGAAAACCGCGAAGTTTTGTATGACCGCATCAACCGCCGTGTGGACGAGATGCTTAAAAACGGGCTTTTAGCCGAAGCACGCGCATTTTACAAGGGTACGCCCGACACCGCCGCGCAGGCGATTGGCTATAAAGAATTGAAACCGTTTTTGGACGGTGTGTTGTCCCTCGACGAAGCGGTTGAAAACCTGAAACGCGCCACGCGCAATTATGCCAAACGGCAAATCACTTGGTTCAAACGCAATCCGCAAATTCATTGGATTTATGCGGATACCTGTTCGCCTGAAACATTGCTTGCACAGGCGGTTGCTTACGCAGAAACGGAGAGAATATGAGCGAAGAACGAAAAACAGACGAAAAAGTTGTGAAATACCCGCAAAAAAAGAAATCCCAAACGACATTGTATACCGTTTTGGCAATCCTGATCGTGGGCATTTGCGTGTATCAGATTTTTAAAATCAATTACAGTCCCGTCAAAACCGAAATTGCTATGGAAAAAACCGTTTCCGAAGCGGTCACAACCGAAGGATTTATTGTGCGCGATGAATCGTATATCACCGCTGACGCCGTCGGTACGCTCGTGCCGCTGGTGACGGACGGGAAACGCGTCGCAAGCGGCGACGATGTTGCCGTGGTGTTTACTTCGGAAGCGTCTGCGCGGAATTATTCGCAAATGCAAAGCGTCAAGGCAGATATTGCCTATTTTGAATCGCTGAAAAATAAAATCGGTTTGCAAACGAATGATGTAGAAGCCATGGACGAACGCGTATATTCCGCCTGTGAACGGTATATTGCCGCTATGGCAAACGGGAATATTGATGCTTTGGAGTCCTATGCGGATACGGTGTGCGAAACCATTACTTCGCGCCAACTTTCCACAGGGACGGTCATTGACCCCACCGAAAAACTGAATGCGTTAAATGCCCGACTTGCCGAATTGCAGGCGCAGTCCGGCGGCTTTGTGACCGTGCAGGCGAACAATCCGGGCTACTACATTGCCCATGTTGACGGCTATGAAACGGCGCTTGCGTATGATAAAGCACTCGAAGCAACCGGCGCGGAGATTGAAGCGTTACTGCAAAGCACGCCTGTACCCGCCGAATCTCTGCAAAACTGTATGGGCAAACTCGTGGACAGTTTTAATTGGTATATTCTTTGCGTGATTGATGCGCAGTCTGCCGGCGGGCTTTCCTCGGGCAGTTACATTACGGTGGACTTTCCGCTGACTTCCGCTGCATCGATTGCGGCAGAGGTTGTGTCCGTGCAAAATGCGGGGCCTGACAAAGCCGCCGTGGTGTTGCGTTCGAACTTGATGAATGCGCAGTATGCCGCCCTTCGAAAAGAACAGGTGCGGCTGGTGTTACAAAACTTCACGGGATTTCAGGTGAACAATAAGGCAATCCGTGAAGTGGACGGCGTAAAAGGCGTCTATACCGTCAGCGGCAATATTATTAAATTCAAAAAAGTGGAACTTGCCTATTCCGATTCGGAATATTCCGTTAGTGTTACGCCAAAGGACGAAAACGGCAATCCGAAAAGCGGCTATGTGTCGCTGTATGACGAAATTATTGTAGAAGGGACCGATTTGTATGACGGAAAAATCCTGGGTTGAGGAAAAATTTCGGGACATTGAATACAATGTAAAAACGATTCGGGAAGAAATTGCACGCGCCGCCGCGCTTTCGGGCAGAAGCGAGCAGGATATCGACTTTATGGCGGTAACCAAAACCGTGGACGAAATGTTCATCAACCACGCGATTGATTGCGGTATTACCTTAATCGGCGAAAATAAGGTGCAGGAAATGCTCCGCAAAAAGCCGAATTTGCATCTTAATGGTGTGCGCAAAAACTTAATCGGGCATTTGCAGTCGAATAAAGCGGGGCAGATTGTCGGCGAGGTCGATATGATTGAGTCGGTGGACTCTTTGAAAATCGGGCGGGAAATCGGCAAACAGTCCGTGAAAAAAGGCATTGTGACCGATGTGCTCATTGAAGTCAACATCGGCAGGGAGGAAAGCAAAACCGGCTTTATGCCCGAAACGGTGGAAGAAAGCATTGCCGAACTGTCCGAGGTTGCGGGCATACACATCTGCGGATTGATGACAATTCCGCCGATTTGCGAAAAAAACACAGAACTTTGTAAATTTTTTACGAATATATACAATATGTATGTTGACATCGGCTCAAAAAAATTAGATAATGTATCTATGCATATCCTGTCTATGGGGATGTCCGGTGACTACGCCGAGGCAATCCGTTCAGGGTCTAACCATATCCGCGTCGGTTCGAAACTCTTCGGGCCGAGAATATATTGAAATTAGGAGGACGCAAAATGAGTTTTTTGGACAAGGTAAAAAATATGGTCAATGTTTCCGAGGACGATTACTACGACGAACTGGAAGCCGACGATTTTCAGAGTGCAGAACCCGAGCGCGAGGCAGAATACGAAGAACCCCGCCGTGCGTCTCGCCGTACCCGTGAGCAAAAAGGCGGCGACAATGTTGTGAATATTCATACCACCGCGCAGTTGCAGGTTGTGCTTTCCAAACCCGAAAGTTTTGAAGAGGCGAAAGCCGTTGCGGACAATCTCAATGAAAAACGCACGGTTGTGTTAAATTTAGAGTCCTGCAACCGCGATGTTGCGCGCCGTTTGGTCGACTTTTTAACCGGCGTTGCTTATGCCAACGGCGGGCAGTTTAAACGCGTGGCAAACAGCACCTTTATTATTACGCCTTACAATGTAGATGTGATGGGCGATTTGCTCGACGAACTCGAAAACAACGGCGTATTCTTTTAATTTGTAAATAATATTTTTAGATTGGTGGAATTACAGTTATGCTTACTCCCGATGCAGTCAAATCCAAACAGTTTCAGGCAACCGGCCGCGGTGCATACCGCGCCGAAGATGTGGACGGCTTTTTTGCCGAGGTGTCCGCTTCCTATGAGCAAATGTTCAAGGAAAACGGCGAATTGATTAAGAAAATCAGCATTTTGGCCAATAAACTGGAAAAATATAAAAGCGAGGAAGATTCTCTTCGCAAGGCGCTGATTTCCGCGCAAACTTTGGCGGACAAAATCGTGAAAGACGCAAAAGACAGCGTAGAAGGTGCGTTAGACGGCGCAAATGCGGAGGCGGATAAAATCCGTGCCGCCGCCGAAGCCGAGGCGAAAGAAATTATCTTGAAAGCGCAGGCCGAAGCCGAGGCTGTTTTGATGCAAAGCAAAAAAGACGCTGACGAAATCCTCGGTACGGTCAACCGCAAGGTGATGAAAGAAAGCCTGCAATTTGAAATGCTGCAAAAGAAAGCAGCAGAGTTCCGTACACATTTGTTGGGGCTTTACAAAGAGCATATCGGCTTGATTAACGAAATCCCCGAGTATGTGGAAAAAGAGATGGCGGCAACCGCGCCTGTTGCAGAACCGGCACCTGTTGAAGAGCCTGCGCCGGCAGCAGAAGAACCCGTTGCGGAAGAAACACCCGCGCCGGCAGCGGAAGAAGCGCCGGCAGCGGAAGAAGAGGCTCCCGCCGAAACACAAGCCCCCGTAGCAGAGGAAACGTCTGTTCCCGAGGAATCGGAAACCTTTACGGAATTTGAGGATATTTCCTCTTCTTCCGAACCGGAGGAAGAAGCGGACGAGGCTGTCGCACAAGAGCCGGAAGAAGAGGGCTTTTCCTTGGATTTGAGCGCGTTCGACGATGACGAGGACGAAACAGAGGAAGAAACTGCGGAAGAAGTCCCCGCAGAAACGCCCGACACCGTTGATGAACCGGAAAGCGCGTCTTTGCGCGGGTATGCAACCATTGAAGACTCCGAATCGGACGCAGAAGAAGACGATGACGATGACGAGCCGGTTTCTTTTAAGAGTTTCTTTAAGAAAAAATAAACACGGGTGAGGTAAGTCTATGCTTCAATTTGTTGCCGTAGTTGTAATAGCGGTGCTTGTCGCTTTGGACCAAGGCATCAAATACCTTGCCGTGGTGCATTTGAAACCGATAGGCAGTTTCCCGCTTTTAGACGGGATTTTACAGTTATCCTATGTCGAAAATACGGGAGCCGCTTTCGGCTCTTTCAGCAAATATACAACGCTTTTGTCCGTATTTACGGGGATTGTCCTTTTGTGCGGCTTTGTGTATTTGCTGCTGGGAAAATGCAAACCCGTGTTCGTGTATGTTTCGGCAATTCTGATTTTAGCGGGCGGCGCGGGCAATTTGATTGACCGCGTTTTTCGCGGTTTTGTGGTCGATTATATTGAGCCGCTGTTTATTGATTTTGCCGTGTTCAATTTTGCCGATATGTTGGTTTGTGTCGGTGCGGCAATTTTGATTATTTACTTACTTTACGATATGTTCCGCGACGCGAAAAAAACAAAACAGACGGCGGAGAACAAAAATGCAATCGATTGATATTTTTATTGATGCTGACTATGCGGGTGAGCGACTGGATAAATATTTGGCGCGTATTTTTCCCGAAAGTTCGCGCTCGGCACTGCAAAAGGCGATTGATGACGGCTATGCCGCTGTCAACGGCAAGGCGGTATCCAAAAACTACAAATTGCGCGCCGAGGATAAACTGACCTTTACGCCGCCCGAAGTAAAACCCTTGTCGGTTGCGGCGCAGAACATTCCACTCGACATTGTGTATGCGGATGCGGATTTGTTGGTGGTCAATAAGCCGAA
>CAMGGF010000071.1 GCA_946055445.1 uncultured Ruminococcus sp.
GTTTGGTGTCGCGGGATTCGAGTTCGTATTCTTCAATATGCACCGAGGTATACACATCGTTGCGTACCAATTTTTCGTTGATAAGCACCGCGTCCTCGTAGTTGTAGCCTTCCCAGGTCATAAAGCCGATGAGGGCGTTTTTGCCGAGGGAGATTTCGCCGTTGGCGGTTGCGGGACCGTCTGCGATAACCTCTTTTTCCTCCACAGATTGTCCCTCAGCGACAATCGGGCGCTGGTTGACGCAAGTGCCTTGGTTGGACCGCATAAATTTAATCAAATCGTAGTGGTCAACCGTACCGTCAGCCGTTGTAATTTCAATGACATCTGCCGTGGATTTGGTCACGGTACCTGCGCGTTTTGCAAGCACCACCGCACCGGAATCGACCGCCGCCTGATATTCCATACCGGTGCCGACAATCGGGGATTCGGTTTTGAGAAGCGGCACAGCCTGACGCTGCATGTTCGCGCCCATCAAAGCACGGTTTGCGTCGTCGTTTTCAAGGAACGGAATCATCGCCGTTGCAACGGAAACCATCATTCTCGGCGAAACATCCATATAGTCTGCTTCGCCCGCTTCGACTTCCATAAACTCGTCGCGGTAACGGACATTGACCTTTTTGCGGACAAAACGGTTGTTTTCGTCAAGCGGTTCATTCGCCTGCGCAACTTTGAAATCGTCCTCCACATCCGCTGTCATATAGGTAACTTCATCAAGCACCACGCCGGTTTCTTTGTCGATGCGGCGGAACGGCGCTTCAATAAAGCCGTATTTATTGATGCGTGCAAAAGTGGCAAGATAAGAAATCAAGCCGATGTTGGGACCTTCGGGGGTTTCCACGGGGCACATACGGCCGTAATGGCTGTAATGCACGTCGCGGACTTCGAACCCGGCGCGGTCACGCGACAAACCGCCGGGGCCCAATGCCGACAGACGGCGTTTGTGCGTCAGTTCGGCAAGCGGGTTGTTCTGGTCCATAAACTGGGACAGCGGCGAAGAACCGAAAAATTCTTTGATTGCCGCCATAACGGGGCGAATGTTAATCAGCGCCGCAGGTGTAACTTTGTCGGGCTCTTGCGCCTGCAAAGTCATACGCTCTTTGACCACGCGTTCCATACGCGAAAAACCGATACGGAACTGATTTTGGAGCAATTCGCCGACAGAACGGATACGGCGGTTGCCCAAGTGGTCGATATCATCGGTTGTCCCGACACCGTGGCCGAGGCAGTTGAGATAGTTAATGGTTGCGAAAATATCGTCAATGGTAATGTGTTTCGGGATAAGGTCATCACAGCGCGCCGCCATTTCTTCGGCAAGCGCCGCTTTGTCGTCGCCGCATTTGTCCAACACTTCGCGAAGAACCGCAAAACTGACCTTTTCATTGATACCGAGTTCTTCGAGTTCTTCCTCGGTAAACATCGGAACATATTCCGCAATGTCCACCATACCGTTTGAGAACACTTTGACTTCATCGCCGTCATTGTCAATCACGGCAACATTGACACCTTCCTGCTCAATGCGGTAGGCAAGTTCGGACGAAATGTAATCGCCCTCGTCGGCAAGGATTTCGCCGGTCAGGTTGCTGATAATCGGCTCTTTGGCTTTGAAGCCCGCGATACGCGCGGAAATGCCGAGTTTTTTGTTGTA
This sequence comes from uncultured Ruminococcus sp., assembly GCA_946055445.1. Taxonomy (GTDB): domain Bacteria; phylum Bacillota; class Clostridia; order Oscillospirales; family Acutalibacteraceae; genus Fimenecus. The sequence goes on from CAMGGF010000071.1 coordinate 1,646, forward strand.
TTTGTATCTGCCGACGCGTGACAGGTCATAGCGGTGCGGGTCAAAGAACAGCCCATCCAAATGCGCCTGCGCGGTTTCGAGTGTCGGCGGCTCACCGGGACGCAGTTTTTTATACACTTCTATAAGTGCCTGCTCGGTGTTGATGGTGGTATCCTTTTCCAAGGTCGCTTTGATGCGCTCGTCATACCCGAAAAACTCTAAAATCTCCTGATTCGAACTCAAACCCAAAGCGCGAATCAAGGTTGTGATATAGATTTTACGGTTTTTGTCGATACGAACATAGAAAATATCGTTCGGGTCGGTTTCATATTCCAACCATGCGCCGCGGTTCGGAATAACCGTTGTGCTGTATAATTCTTTACCGGTTTTGTCGTGCGTCATACCGTAGTAAACGCTCGGGGAACGAACAAGTTGTGAAATAATCACGCGTTCTGCACCGTTGATGACAAACGTACCGCTTTCGGTCATCAGCGGGAAATCGCCCATATATACTTCGTTTTCTTTGATTTCGCCCGTTTCTTTATTTAAAAGGCGCGCGGTCACACGCAAGGGGGCGGCATAAGTTACATCGCGTTCCTTGCATTCTTTTACGGTATATTTGGGGGTGTCATCCATTCGGTAACCTACAAAACTTAAAACCAGGTTCCCCGAATAGTCCGTAATATCTGCCACATCACGGAATACCTCTTTTAATCCCTCGTCTAAAAACCACTGGTACGAATTTTTCTGAATTTCAATCAGGTTGGGGGTTTGCATAACCTCATTGATTTTCGAGAAGCTCATACGGGTGTTTCTTCCGAGTTTTACAGGTTTGACATTCACCATAGGGCTTATCACTCTCCGTTCTATATTTGTTCAACAAAGCCCCCAGCAGGGACTTGGAGATTACTACAAGAAATCGTGGTAGGAAGGCTTGATTTTCAGCAGTTTTTATGCTAAACTACCTGTGTTTGCAAATGCATAAGAGCACAGCATACCACTTTAATAGCAGTTTAATAGTTTACACCTGTCAAGTCTATATGTCAAGTGTTTTTTTGTAAATTGCGGCGCTTTTCGGCACTTGCCCCCACATATATTCTTTTTTCGGAGATGTTCCCCCATGCAAAACATATCTTTTTTACAAAATCGCCTTTGTGCATTGGTTTTATTCCGCGCACTTTTAGAAGATGACGCGGTTTCTGCTTTTTTACAGGTAAAAAGCAAAAAAGAAGTCGGCGAAACCGCAGCCGCCGCGCGCGCCGGCGCATTTGTTGCGGCGCTGTACCGCAAAAGCGACAATTTAAGTGATTATATCGTCAATTTGGTTTTAGAAGATGAAAACACCTATATCCGCCGCGCCGCCGAAGAAACGCTGACGGAAAACTATAAAAAGACACTGCAAAACGAATTGCAGGTTTTACAGGATTTCTGTGACTTGACCGCGGCGGAATTTTACGCATTTACACAACTTTCGTTTCCCCTGCCCGCTTGGCAAAATACGGCGGTGGACCTTTGCGCCGTTTACACCGAACGCGTCAAAAACATTGCAAAATCGGGCTACGGTATGTTCGCAAAATACCATATGTTCAGTTTGAAAGACGGCAAGATGGTTCCCGTCCGCCACCCCGACCCCCAACGCCTTGCGGATTTTTCGGGATACGAAATGGAACGAAGCCGCATTATTGCCAACACAAAAGCCTTGCTGCAAGGCAACCCCTGCAACAATGTATTGCTGTACGGTGACGCGGGCGCGGGCAAAAGCAGTACCGTCAAGGCGATTGTCAACGAATATAAAGACGAGGGCTTGCGACTGATTGAAGTCAAAAAGAACGAACTGTTTTATTTGCCCGATATTATGGACTCGCTTGCCAAAAACCCCTTAAAATTCATCATTTTTATTGACGATTTGAGTTTTGCCGCCGATGACAGCGATTTCGGCGCGCTCAAAGCGATTTTAGAGGGCAGTGTTTCGGGCAGAAGCCGCAACATTGCAATTTACGCGACCTCGAACCGCCGTCATTTGGTAAAAGAACGGCTTTCCGACCGCGACGGCGACGATTTGCATTTGCAGGACACCATTCAGGAACTGACCAGTCTTTCGGCGCGGTTCGGCTTAAAAGTTACTTTTTCAAAGCCAGACAAAAAGTTGTACGAGAGCATTGTGCGCGACTTGGCAAAACAGCACGGGATTGATATGCCCGAGGAAGAACTTTTCGTAAAAGCCGAAGCGCATGCCCTCAGAAACGGCGGCAGAAGCCCCCGCACGGCAAAACAGTTTATTGAATACCTTGCGTATTCGGACAATATATAGTATTATATATATCTACGATTGCAAATTCTGCGAAAGTTGAGAGGGAAAAACGATGAGAGAAACACGACACGATTGGGAAAACCCCGCCGTTATCAAGCGCAACAAAGAGGACGGGCATACCATTGCCTTTGCTTATGCGCAGGCGGAAAAAGCGGTTCGCCGCGAGGCGCCCGACACCAAAATCACCTTGAACGGCGACTGGAAATTCCACTGGCAAAGAGGACTTAAAAACGAGCCGACCGATTTTTATCTGCCGGATTTTAACGATGAAAGTTGGCGCACCATTCCGGTGCCGTCCGTTTGGCAGACACAGAAAACGGGCAGTGTGCCGTATTATTACGCAAGCACCTTTCCCCGCGCCATTTCAAGAAGCAAGGGAAAAATTCCGTCGATTGACCACGATATGCAGGAAATCGGCCACTATCGCCGCTATTTCAATCTGCCCGAACATTTCGAAGGCAAAGAAATCTTTTTGCACTTCGGCGCGGTGAAATCCGCATTGGAAGTGTATGTCAACGGCGAGTTTGTCGGATATTCGCAAGGCTCGATGACGCCGCACGAATTCAATGTCACCAAATACATAAAGCCCGGTGAAAACTTGGTTTGCGCCAAAGTCTACCGTTACAGCGACGCGACTTATATTGAGGACCAGGATATGTGGTGGCTTTGCGGCATTTACCGCGAAGTGTATTTGTTCTGCGAGGAAAAGGTTTGCCTGCGCGACTTTTTTGTCACCACCGATTTGGACGCGGAATACAAAGACAGCGACACCAATGTGGAAATCACCGTAAACAATTATACGAAAGAAACGAAATCAGCAACCGTGACCGCCCAAATTGTCGGCGCAGACGGCAAAAAGGAAAAACTCGGCGCGCTCGAATTCGACGCTGTGGCGGGCAGTACAACGGTCAATCTCCGCAAAGTCGTGAAAAATCCGCTGAAATGGTCGGCGGAAACGCCGAATTTATATACGCTGTTGCTCACTTTGGAAGCAGACGGCGTAAAGACCTACAAAGCAATCCGCTTCGGCTTTAAAAAGGTGGAAATCATCGGCGAGCGCATTCTCTTTAACGGGCAACCGATGTTACTGCGCGGCGTAAACCGTCACGATTTCGACCCCGACTGCGGCTGGGCAGTACCGAAAGAGCGCTATTATCAAGATTTGGATTTGATGAAACGCGCCAACATTAACTCCATTCGCACCTCACACTATCCCGATGACCCGTTTTTCTATGATTTGTGCGACGAATACGGTTTTTATGTGATGGACGAATGCGATATGGAAAGTCACGGCGTGCGCCGCAAAGGCGTGCCCGGCAGCAACCCTGTTTGGACAAACGCGGTTGTGGACAAAATGGAGCGTATGGTCTTGCGCGACCGCAACCACACGTGCGTATTTATGTGGTCTTTGGGCAATGAGGCAGGCGACGGCACAAACTTCACAAAAATGAAAGAAGCCGCGTTGGCACTGGACAAAACCCGTCAGTTCCACTATGAAGGCGACTTTGATTTGACGAAATCCGATGTGATTTCGAGAATGTACCCCTTAAAAGACACGATGGATAAACTTTGCAACAAAGAAGCCATCACCATCACGCTGTATGACAACATTGCCAATCAGTTGGCGGCGGACTCCAAGCCCATTCCGAAAGAGGCGTATACAAAACCCGTTATTCTTTGCGAATACGCGCATGCGATGGAAAACAGCCTCGGCAATTTCCAAGAATATATGGACGATTTTGAGGCGCATGACCATATGTGCGGCGGCTATATTTGGGATTATGTGGACCAATCCTTACGCCTGAAAACGCCCGACGGCGACCACTGGCTGTACGGTACGGACTTTGAAAAATCCGAGCCGCGCCGTCCCTTGCAGTTGCCGAACACCACGGCTATGACGGGCAGTAATACCTATTTCTGCGCAAACGGCATTATCGCCGCCGACAGAAAACCCCACCCGTCCTATTACGAAGTGAAAAAGGTCTACTGTGAAATCAAAGTCACCGAAAAAGACCGCGAACAGCAAATTTTCACCGTTAAAAACAAGCATTTGTTCACAGACCTGTCCGATTTTGAATTTTGCTGGAAAGTTGAAGCCGAGGGCGTAGAAATCGAAAGCGGGATTTGCGAAAATGTCAATGCCGCGCCGCTGTCGGAAAGCGATTTTACCGTTCCCTATTCCAAAGAGAAATTTACAGCGGGTAAAGAATGCGTTTTGACCGTTTCCTTCCGCAACAGAACCGAAAAACGCTGGTGCGAACAGGGATTTGAACAGGGATTTGACCAATTCGTTTTGCAAGAGGCGGCAAGCGCCCCCGTCTTACACGATGGTGCGCCCGTCACCTTGACAAACGGTGCAAACACCGTTGCGGTGAACGGCGAAGACTTCTCGGTACGCATTGCGGGCGGGCAGATTGTATCGCTCCAATATGACGGCAAAGAAATGCTCAAAGACAATGTGCGCCCCAACTATTTCCGCGCGGTCACGGACAACGACCTGTCGAACACCAATTTTGTGCCGTTCTTAATTCCGTTCCACCCGTATTACGCTTGGCAACGCGCGACAAACGGCTTAAAAGGCAATATCGTCAGTGCGGCTGTGCAGGCGGACGGCAGTGCAAAAATCGAAGTCAAGTGGACCGTGGGCGGTATGAAGAATGTATCGTCTTTGATTACCGTTTATCCCGACGGCGCCATTTCGATTTCGCACAAGGGCACGCCGACACACACCCTCACCCGTTTCGGCACGCAAATGGCGTTCGCGGGCGATTTGGAATATGTGAAATGGTACGGCA
>CAMGGF010000072.1 GCA_946055445.1 uncultured Ruminococcus sp.
GTTACACCTTTGACGGTTGCGCAACGCCCCTGCCGCGCAAATTGGGCGTTCTGCTCAAAAAATTAAATGTGCCCGTTTTGATGATTAAAACCGACGGTGCATTTTTGCGCGACCCGTTATACAACTGCCTGCAAAAACGGAATGTCAAGGTTTCGGCACATTTGACCTGTTTACTGACACAGGCGGAAATTCAAGAAAAAAGTGTAGAAGAATTGGACAAAATTTTGGACGATGCCTTTACCTTTGACAATTTTGCCCGCCAATACGAAACGAAAACCGTTGTAAATGAGCCGTTCCGTGCGGACGGGTTGGAGCGTATTTTGTACCGTTGCGCGCATTGCAATACAGAGGGCAAAACCGAGGGCAAAGGGACTTTTCTCACCTGCCACGCCTGCGGAAAAACTTATGAAATGGACGAGTACGGCAGATTGAACGCCGAGACAGGTGAAACCGAATTTCCGCACATTCCCGACTGGTACCGCTGGGAACGCGACTGCGTGCGGCAGGAACTCGAAAACGGCACCTATAAATTGGATACGGCGGTAGACATTGCGATTCTCTCCGATTACAAAGCGCTGTATCAAGTCGGCGAGGGGCGACTTTTGCACACAACGGACGGCTTTCATTTGACGGGCTGTGACGGGAAACTCAACTACACGCAATCCCCCTTACATTCCTACGGGCTGTATGCCGACTACTATTGGTACGAACTCGGTGATATGATTTGCATTGGGGACAAAGCGCGGCAGTATTACTGTTTCCCGAAAGAGAATATCCCCGTTGCCAAAGCAAGACTTGCCGCCGAGGAACTCTACAAACTTAAAAAGAAAGAAAAGAAAGCAAAATAAAAAACAAAGAAACACGCCCCGACATACAATACAGGGGAGTGATTTTTTATGCGTATAAAGCACTACAACCGCGCCGCCGCGGTCGCCTATGCGAAACAATGGGCACTGTCGCGCAATCCTCGCTATTTTAACTTTGACGGTATGGGCGGCGACTGCACCAATTTCGCATCGCAATGTTTGTTTGCGGGTAGCGGCGTGATGCATTACACAAAAGATGTGGGTTGGTATTACAATTCCCCCACCGACCGTGCCGCCGCGTGGTCGGGCGTACAATATCTGCACAAATTCTTAACCGCCAACCGCGGCGTCGGACCGTTCGGGGCAGAAACGGAACTGCACACGATTGCCATCGGTGATTTGCTGTTTTTGCAAGACGGGCGGGATTTGTATCACACGCTGGTGGTCACAGGGTTTCAAAACGGCATACCGCTTGTTTGCTGTCACACGGCGGATTCGTATATGCGGCCGCTTTCCACCTATGATTATGTAGGCATAAAGCCCGTGCATATCGAAAGCGTGCGTGTGTGGTGAAATCGTACTGCCGCAACCGCCGCGATGGATAAAAACGCGTGCATACAAAAACGGGCTTACTGCACAAGCAGAAAGCCCGTTTTTTTACGGCTGTGTAACTGCCACAAGATAGTCCATAGAACACCAACCCTGCGTACCGTTGTATGCAACATAGGCCCAACCTTCAGACACTTTATACACTGTGACATCCGTTCCTTTGGTTCACAATTTACCATACGAATACGCCAAATATACGCCCTATGTGCGAAATACCGAATTTATTATAATGCATCGTCGAAAATCTGGCAAGAATCCGAGAGCCGTAAATATTACATTTCCGCTTTGCATTTTTCGGCAATTTCGATACATGCACGCATACTCGGATATCCTTTTTTATAAATATATTCGCAATACTCCAAGACCTGTTTTTTCTTATCTGCGGCAAGAAACTGCAAATCACAGTTGGGCGATTTCTGTGCCCCGCCGTTTCGGACATTCATAGAATAGGTTTCAAACCCCGTTTGCAATGCCGCGGCAGTTTTTCCGTTTTCTTTTGCAAGGGCTTCGAAGAACTTATCTTGTATAGCGCAATACTGCGTGTAAAAATCTTGGAATCGAACCATATAGGCATAGGTATCGTTGGAAAAATGGAAATCCAAATCCACCTCAAACAGGCGCATTAAATAATATGCGTCTTGCAAAGTGACATTGCCGCTGTGTATTTGCCTTGCAAGATTGCGGTAAAACAATTTCGTCATCGTAAGAAGGGCATCTTCTTTCAAACACAAACGCAGTTCCGCTTCAACCGCTTCGTCCTCACTCGGCGAAATACCGTACAATTCTTTGTATTTGTCATAAAACCCGCCCGAAGAGGACTGCACGATTTCGATGGAATACATCATTTTTATGATTTCCTCTTTTTCACTTTGGCCGCTCAAATCAAACCGTGCGAAAAAGTCCTCTAAATCATGGTCAAAGCCCGCATATTCCACGGCCAAGGCATTTTGATTTTTTCCGAGTGCGGTTACCAAGTTCAATGATTTTAAGTACCCGACTTTATAGATGTAAGTCGTATACGGTACGCCCAAATAACGGCTCATCAATTCTTCCGCCGTGGCTTCTTCTAACCAATACCAAGCCAGTGGGTTAATCTCAAGGTCTTCATAATCTCTGCAATCCCCGATAACCCACTCGCCGTTGCCCTCATAATCATTACAGCCGATTCGGCACAAATGTATCAATTCGTGCACAAAAGTGGTATTGTAAATATCATCGGTATGCATTAGATTTTTATTCATTTCCTGTTTTTTCTCATCGAAATGCAACACATTACGCGAATTGACGGCTGCATTGTCAAAAGTTGCGGTTGTTGCCAAAATTTTTAAATCATATAAGTTGCAACAAACGGTATCCACATCAATTTCCGGATATTTTTCAAATATTGCAGGCAAGGTATCCATAATGTAGTCGCAGTATTCCCGCAATTTTTTGTTGGAATACTCTTCGTAGAAATAGACCTGCCCGTATTCGCTTTTTCCGTCGATAAAGTCATCATTGTTTTTCTTGACCAACTTATAAAAATACGCCTTATCGAATACGCCGTTCACACGAATATCATGCGAATGTGTCTGCACCTTGTCAACGGTACTGTCTGCGTATCTCTCGAGCGCATTGTCAATATTATAATACGCCGCATAATCGTAATCGACCGAAACGGATTGCAAATACTGTTCAAACGCCGCCAAGCCTTGCGCACCGAGCGTAATCGGAATCGGCGTAAAGTCCCCCTCGACAAAATCATCTGCCCCCTCGGCGATCGGCAATTCTCTGTCTGCCACTGCGGTGGTAAGCGGCTCTGTGCTCGGTTCTGTGACGGGTGTCGGCTCGGTGCGGACAGCCAAAGCAACCAAAAGCGCAACCGTGACAAGCGCCAAAAGACCAACCGGAATGCCAATCCCAAATAAAATCTTTTTCGTTTTTGCAGATTTACCGTTTTGCATAGGCTGTTCTGCCTTTTCGGCAGATTTTCGCAGTTTCATATCTGTTTTCTCTCCTTTTTCAATTCGGAATATACCCCGTGCGGCAACACAACGCACAAAACACGATACCTCTGCAAATTATACTTTCTTTTTGCCTGACGGTCTATTCTCCGACAGCGTACACAGCAAAATATACGCAACCGTCCTTATTTGTAAAACGCCGGCACACCCCGCATCTCGTTTGTCAAATAATCATCTTCGTAGTTCTCTGTTTCGTTGCTGTTCATAAAGCGAACTTTGTAGCCGAGCGCATCACCGACGGCTACCTGCTTGTCAAGGGGGCAGTCCAAAATGTGAATCGAATAGAAATCCGCTTGTGCAAGACGCGAAAAGTCAATTTGGTCGCTGTAATCCAGCACCAGCAAATTCCCGCTTGCAGAATACAGCGCCGTGTAGTCTGTCATCGGATTTCCGCGCAACAACAGGTAGTTGTATTTGCACGATTCGGAAATCGGCGCCGCGTGGATTTGATTGTTACTGAAATCCAATACCGTACCGTCCTGCGCGCCCATCGAAACGGTTTCACCGTTTTGCAAAGCCACTTGATTTCCCGACAGATTCAAATATTGTAACGCCCCGAATCCCGTAAGCCCCGCGAAATCGGAAATCGCATTTTCTGCCGCAGACAGGCCGACAAGGTTGGTGCAATTTTTCAGGCTTTGCAAAGAAGTAATCTCGTTTGCATCTACATTCAAATACATCAATTCGGTGCTGTTCGCAAGAAAATCTACATTGGTCAGCCGATTATTCTTCAAATATACATTTTTCAGATTTGCGGCAGACTTTTCTAAAACAGAAGCATCGGCAAGTTGATTGTCATTTAAAAATACAAACCGCAGGCAAGTTGCATTCGTCAAGCCGGAAATGTCTGTCAACTGATTCCCGCCCGCCTGCAAAGTATGCAACTTGATGCTGTTTTCCAAGCCGGTTAAATCAGTCAGATGATTACCGTTGACCTGCACCTCGGTCAGTTCGCTGCAATTTTGCAGAAAAGATAAGTTTTGTAAACCATTCCCGTTCAGACACACTTTCGACAATTTCGTACATGCCGCAAGTGCCGAAACATCTTGCAAATTGTTATCGTTCGCTTCGAATGTGGAAAGCGCGGTAAAGGTCGCCAAATCCGAAATATCCGTAATGCCCGTGCGGCTGATGTTCAACGCATATAAAGATGCCGCGTGCGGTTGAAACAAGTCCAAGGAAGTCAGCGCCTCATTCCCGCTGAAATCCACGGAATTCAGCGGCATATCGGTCAAATCCATCGTTTCCAACTGTGCCTGTGTCAACCCGCAATCCACCAGATTTAATGCTTGTAACGGAAGGGCAGACAAAAAACGGAGGTCTGTCGGCTCAATCGTACAATTCTGCAACTCCAAAGTACGCAACTTTTCCATTTTTTGTATCGACGCAACATCGGAAGAGGTCAGTGTTACATCGTGCAAATACAAATAGGATTCGTTTTTGCTGTATTTCTTCCCGACTACCGTAACATGCGTGCCGGCATAAACAATCACGCTCAAAACAACAACCGCCAAAACCGCCGCCGCGACAATTCCCCATTTCTTTCGCTTGTTTTTCGGCGTATGTGTCCCCGTTTTTTCTTTTTTCTGCCGCACACGCTTCTCCCGTTTTTTCTTTGGCTTTTCCACGGGCGGCAGGGGTGCTTCCGTAGGCACCTGTGCAGCAGAACCCGTTTCGGGCGTTTCCGTCACAGACACTTGCTGTGGTACATTTTCGTTATTTTCTTCACTGCTGACGCCGAGAATCGCACGGATTTCGCGCACCATTTTTTCCATGGCTTCTGCTTTGCTTTGATACGCCGCATACCGTTGCACATTGGAAAGATAAAAGTTAAAGTCGTCTTTTAAAGCACAGTTTTCCAACATAAAAGGCATTACGGTTTTGTTCTCGTTGATTGCCTGGTCGAGTTCGCGCGGCACCCATTGAGAAACCTGCGATTTTTCGGAAAGAATCAAAACAAACACCTTGCAGTCGCGAATCGCCTGCGGAATTTCCTTGGCATAACTGGAACCGCCCTTTATACTGGTCGGTGCCATCCAACAAGATATCCCGTTGTGCTCCAATACGGACCGCACCCAATCCGCTTCCTCAAATTCCTCGGATTTGTAACTGATGAAAACATCTTTTTTCATAATCATTCCCCTTTATCTGTTGAAAACCGTTCGTGTCAAAAATGCCGAAATTTGTCTTCATTTGCATACACAGTATACCATAACACAACCCGATGGGCAATACACAATATCCCTGCTGTTTTTGAAATCAGCGCGAAAATCCCGATACATGCATGCTTGACAGCCTTTTCGGAATATGCTACATTTGTATGCAACAAATTTCGACACGGCAAATTGGGCAACTGCCGATTTCCCGTCTGTTTTTGAGGTGACCGTATGACATGGAATGATGCTTTATTGATTGTAGCCGCCTTGTTTCCCGCTATCGCGTTGTGTATTTACATTTTCAAAAAAGACCGCGCGGAAAAGGAACCGATTCCCCTTTTGCTCGGGCTTTTTCTCGGCGGTGTTCTCATTGCGTTTCCCGCCGCCGAAGCAGAACAGTTTTTGTCGGGTGTTTTGGATACGGTGTTTTCACGATTTACAGTTGCCACAGACGAAACCGCCGCATATTTACCGAGCCACCTATACAAACTATATGCTGCACTCGATAATTTTGTAGGCGTTGCACTTGTGGAAGAAGGCTTAAAATGGCTGGTGCTGTTTTTCGTCACAAGAAAAAACAAAAACTTCAACAGCCTGTTTGACGGATTGATTTATGCCGTATTTGTGTCATTGGGCTTTGCCGCGTTGGAAAATGTACTGTATGTTTTGAGTTACGGCTGGGCAAATGCACTGATACGCGCCGCAACAGCCGTTCCCTGCCACATGTTTAACGCGGTTTTGATGGGCTGCTATTACAGTTTTTGGCACATGAACGAAAAAGCAAAATCGTACGAAAAGATATTAAAAGAAAAACTTCTTATCCCCGCTTCTGCGCCGGAATTTTCCGGTAAAAAAGATTTGGCGCTGAGTATCGTTGTGCCGGTTTTAGCACACGGTTTATATGATTATTGTTGTATGTTGGAAACTTGGCTTGCAACCTTTGCGCTGTATGGATTTTTAATCTTTTTGTATATTTACTGCTTTAAAAAGATACGGGATATGTCCAAAAGTGATATGAAAGACGATACATTTGTGCTTGCAATGCTGGTGGCAAAATATCCGCAGTTGCTTCCCATTTTCCGTTCTGCGGCGGAATCCGCTAAGGTGAGGGGAGTTGAACCCGATATGGTTTAAAACGGCATATTTTTGCCTAA
>CAMGGF010000073.1 GCA_946055445.1 uncultured Ruminococcus sp.
AAACACAAGATAAATAACCACCAGCAAAAAGGACATACGGTTCTCTCCTTTTCCGTTTTCGAAACTATTGTATCGAAAAACCATTTGAAAAAATATCATAATTCCGTATTATTTTAAGGATTTCCGCAATAAATATTTTTTGTGTGTAGGTTTTTTCGATGCACCGAGACGCCGACCCCTTCAAATTCGGTGCGCGCGCGGGGCATCTATTGACACGCGTTTTTGATTTTTGTATAATCCGAAGTATACGAAACAAACACCGTTACAAAAGGGGTGGATACAATGATTTATACCGAATGGATGTCCTACATCAAAGACGAAATTCCGCTGACACAAGCGGTAATCCCGGGCGCGCACAACGCCGGCAGTTACGGTATGGGCAAACTCGCGCAATGCCAGCGCCACGGATTGCGCACACAATTTGAATATGGCGTGCGTCAATTTTGTTTGCGCTTAAATACCGACCGAAAAGGCAACATTGTGCTTGCGCACGGCATTACCAAAGGGGATTTATTCGAAAATGCACTGCGCGAACTGCAAGAGGTGCTTGAAAAATACCCGACGGAAATTCTGCTGTTGGATGTGCGCGAATACTACCCGCAAAAATTCGGCCCCGTCACTTTGACTTACAAAGCCGACAAACAGAAAGTCGATGCGCTTTTGGAACAATTTCTAAATCCCGCCGAAAATGCGTATTGCGATTTTTCGCACATTAAAGAAGTCACTTTGGGCGACATTCGCAAGGCAGGCAAGCGCTTTGTTCTGATTAACGACAACGAGGAATACCGTTTCAGCAAAAACTGCGCACAGATTTTGCCGTGGGAAAAGCAGGTAAACGGTGCAAAGGCAGAGGACTTTACAGCCGAAACCCTGCGTTTCTTCGACGATTACCAAACCGACGGGCTTTACTGGTTCCAAACCCAACAAACGCCCAATCTCGGTACTGCGGTAGGCGTTACCGCCCCCGAAAAATTAGACCGTGATTTGCGCAAATATTTTACGCGCTTAACAGACGGCATTTTGCAAACGCCGCGGTATCTCTCGCGCGCAAACATCATTGCGGGCGACTTTATGACCGAGGATTATATGAAAAGCGAAGCCATATTACGGCTGAATTTAGCCAAAGGCAATGTAAAAGCGGAACTGCAAGACGCATTTTCGGAGGGATTGCAATGGAACTGACGGTTTTGGGCAATTTTGGGCCTTACTCCACCAAAGAAGGCAATGCAAGCGGCTATCTTGTGCAAAACGGTGCGGATTTTTTGGTAATGGATATGGGCAGCGGTACGCTGGGTGCGCTGCAAACGGCGGTGGATGTTCGTAAAGTCAAATACCTTTACATTTCGCATTTGCATTATGACCACACAAGCGACCTGCTCCCCTTTCGATATTTGTTGGAAGACTTGGGGCATACCGTGACCGTATTTACACACGAAGAAGATACTGCGTGGTACAATCTGCTGTTTCACCACCCGCGGTTGCAGATTGTCCCGATTGACGCGCAAAGCGAAGTGCAGGCAGGCTCTATGCGCCTTTCGTTTTCGGAAATGCGCCACACCGTACCCGATTACGCGGTGACAGTGCGCGGCGAAAAAACGCTATGCTACACGGGTGACACCCTGTATAACGACAATATTCCGCGCTGTTTCGCAGAAAGCGACGCCGTGTTGCTCGACTGCACCAAACCGCAAGGCTTTACGGGACCGCATATGACCGTTGCTGACGCACGGCGGCTGGCAAACGAGTACCCCGAGGTGCGTCTGTTTGCCACGCACCGCAGTGCAGAGTATAACCCAACTGCCGATTTGGCGGATTGTAAAAATATTACTGTTGTTGAAACAGGGAAAGTATATTCTTTATAAGTATGAAAGTATTTGCACCGAATATTTACAGAGAATTTTGCTGTATTGCAGATAAATGCCGACACAACTGCTGTATCGGTTGGGAAATCGATATTGACGAAGATACGCTGGCGTTTTACCGCGCGCAAACGGGTGTTTTCGGCGAAAAACTGCGGCAAAACATTGAAATCACCGACGGTTGCGCCTCGTTTCGATTGGACGAAAACGAGCGCTGTCCGTTTTTAAACGGGCAAAATTTATGTGATATTTATTTGACGCTCGGGGAAAACGCATTTTGTCAAATCTGCCGCGACCACCCGCGATTTCGGAATTTCTTTTCCGACCGCACGGAGGTCGGCTTGGGGCTATGCTGTGAAGCGGCGGCGCGTTTGCTGTTGTGCACGGAAACGCCGTTCTCGCTGATACAGATTGCCGATGACGGCGAAGCGGACACCCCCACCCCCGAAGAAACCGCATTTTTTAAGTTGCGCGAACATCTTTTTGCGTTGGCACAGCACCGTGTTATGCCGTTGCATTTGCGTATGCAATCCATTCTTGCTGTGACAGACGCGCATTTGCCAAAAAAAGACGGCGCGTTTTGGTCGGACTTTTACGGCAATTTAGAACGGCTGGACCATCGTTGGGACACGGCATTGCAGGCATTAAAAACAGCACCGCAAGCATCGTTTTCGGCACCGTTTCAAAAAGAATCCGAACCGTTTTTTGAAAATCTGCTTTGCTTATTTTTATTTCGGCATCTTGCAGGCGCACTTGACGACGGCAATTCGGCGGCACGCGCCGCATTCGCCGTGCACGGCGTGCAGTTGCTTTGGGCACTGTACCGCGCATGCGCAAAGAACAGCGAAACATTTGATTTTGACTGCGCCATTGACCTTGTGCGGCAGTATTCCGCAGAAATTGAGTATTCCGATGAAAATCTCCAATCGATATGCAATATCCTTTCGGCAGATTGCTGAATGCAATCTGCCGTTTCTTGTGCATAGCCACAAACTTTTTAGAATTTTCGCATCTCTTGTGCCGTTTTTTCCGTTTCGTGCTACAATAAAAGTACCGAAAAGAGGTGCACAAAAATGAAACTGACATTTTTAGGTGCGGCGCACGAGGTTACAGGCTCGTGCTCGCTTTTGGAAGTCTGCGGCAAGCACATTTTGGTGGACTGCGGGCTGGAACAGGGCGCGGATATTTACGAAAACTGCGAACTGCCCATTGCCCCCGGCGAAATTGACGCGGTATTTGTGACGCACGCGCATATTGACCATTCGGGGAAACTCCCCGCCTTGGTTGCGGCAGGGTATGCAGGCCCGATTTACGCAACGGGCGCCACCTGCAAACTGTGTAGCATTATGCTGCGCGACTCGGCGCATATTCAGGAATTTGAAGCCGAATGGCGCAACCGCAAGGCAAAGCGCGCAGGCGATGAACCGTATGTGCCGCTTTATACCGTTGCAGACGCCGAAAAAGCGGTATCCCTCTTTACGCCGCACGGGTATATGGAGAAATTCTCTCCGTTTGAAGGGTTAAAAGTACATTTTATTGATGCGGGGCATCTGTTGGGTTCTGCAAGCATTTCTTTTGAAATTACCGAGGGAGACATCACGCGCACCGTGCTGTTTTCGGGCGATGTCGGCAATGTGGACCGTCCGTTAATCCGCAATCCCGTGCCGCCCGTCGCCGCCGATTATGTGGTGATTGAGTCCACCTACGGCGACCGCCTGCACGGCAAACGCCCCGATTACATCGAACAGTTGACCGCCGTCATACAGGAAACACTCGACCGCGGCGGCAATGTGGTAATCCCCTCGTTTGCCGTCGGCAGAACGCAGGAACTATTGTATCTTCTGCGCAAAATCAAGGCAGACCATTTAATTCAAAATCACGACCGCTTCCCCGTGTATGTGGACAGTCCCTTGGCGGTAGAGGCGACGAATATTTATTCGGGCGGTATGACCGAATACTATGACGATGAAACTTTGGCATTGCTTCGAGAAGGCATCAATCCCATACAGTTCCCCGACTTAAAACTGTCGGTTACCTCAGATGACTCAAAAATGATTAACTTCGACAAAACGCCGAAGGTGATTTTATCCGCTTCGGGTATGTGCGAGGCGGGGCGCATTCGTCACCATTTAAAACATAATCTTTGGCGAAATGACAGCACGATTTTGTTTGTCGGCTACCAAACCGAGGGCACCATCGGCAGAAAACTGTTAGACGGTGCGCCGTTTGTGAAACTGTTCGGCGAAGATGTTGCGGTGCACGCGCGCATTGAAACACTTGCCGGCATCAGCGGGCACGCCGACCGCGATATGTTGCTGTCGTGGCTTCAAAATCTGCAAACACCGCCCGAAACCGTGTTTGTCAACCACGGCAATGACACGGTTTGCGACAGTTTTGCCGAAAGCATACAGGAAACCTGTCAGTTCCACGCTGTCGCGCCGTACAGCGGCGACTGCTACGATTTGGCAGACGGGGTTTGCCTTGCAAAGGGCAAAATCGTCAAAGTTCGCAAGGAAACCGTGGGCAGGCAGCGCGCCGATGCGGTGTATGACCGCCTGACCGCCGCGCTTGCAAGATTACAACGGTTGGTCGCAACCGGTCGCGGCAGATCCAATAAAGATTTGGCGCGCCTTGCCGACCAAATCCACGCCATTTGCGATAAATTTGAATGACGGGAAACCCATTTCCCGTCTGCAATGTATCATACGCCTATTTAACATTTCGGAGGACAGAAAAATGTTTACTTTACAATCAGCATTTCGGAAAAACGGAACTTTATGCGAAACCACGCAATTTGACAATGACGCATTCGCGCTCACCCTAACCCAAACCGACGGGGAAATATGCGCGGTATTGACCGCGAAAACGGATTTGGATTTTTCGTCCCTTTCCCTTTCCTGCCCGATGGATTTTGCGGCAGATGATTTGTTTTTTGCCAACGGCTACCAATCGTGGACAACCTCGCGCGAATACGGCAAATCGGACACCGCCCCCACGGTAACGCGCCTTGCGCACATTTCGCGCTTGACCACGGAGTTAGCCGCCATCTCGGGCGACCATCTTTTTGCCCCCGCAGGCGGCAAAGGCGTATTTCATTCGTACACCTATTGCTATTTCCGTAAACGCGACAGCCGCGAAATCACGCTGTATGGCTCCAAAAGCGAACGGCAGGGCTTTACGGTGTTTATTGCCGATATGCAAAACGGCGTGTTTACTTTACGAAAAGACATTGAAGGATTACATCTTAAAAGCGGGCAGGTCTATGCGGTGTTTCATATTGCCGAAATTTCCGGCGAATTTGACAGCGTTTTCGACCGCTATTTCTTCGACTTCGTTGGCGTACAAAAGCCCGACATTCCGCGGCTTACCGGCTACACCTCGTGGTACAATTATTTTCAGAAGATCGACGAGCACATCATTTTGCGCGATTTGGCGGGACTTGACTGTGCCAAAGACGCGGTAAACATTTTTCAGGTGGATGACGGGTACGAGTCTGCCGTCGGCGACTGGCTTACCCCCGACTCCAAAAAATTTCCGCACGGTATGGGATATATTGCCGAGAAAATCCACGAAAAAGGCTACAAGGCGGGGCTGTGGTTGGCACCGTTTAACGCCCAGCGCAGTTCGCGGATTTTAAAAGAGCACCCCGATTGGGTGATTCGTGACAACCGCAACGGCAAGCCGTTGCTCGGCTGTGTCGGTTGGGGCGGCGCGTATACCTTTGACATTTACAACGCGGAATTTCGCGCCTATTTAAAGAAAGTGTTTGACACGGTGCTTCTCGATTGGGGATTTGATTTGGTCAAACTCGATTTTCTATACAGCCAATGTATGCAGCCGCGTGCGGGCAAAACCCGCGGCGAGATTATGTGCGACGCGGTCGATTTGTTGCGTGAATTGTGTTATGACAAGCGCATTCTCGGCTGCGGCGTGCCGCTTGGTGCTTGTATGGGTATTTTTGACGCGTGCCGTATCGGCTGTGACGCAAACAAGGTATTCAAACCGCAAATCCCCAACAAACTCGGCGTCAATCCCGAAATCCCCTCGTCGCAAAACGCCATCAACAACGCGATTTTCCGCAATCATTTGGACGGCAGAGCGTTTGTCTGCGACCCCGATGTATTCTTTTTGCGCGACAACAATTTGAAATACACTTTACAGCAAAAATTATTGCTTGGTAAGGTCAATGCCGTGTGCGGCAATGTGCTGTTTGTTTCGGACAATGCGGGTGACTATGACGCCGAGCGCGTTGCATATTTAAAAGACTTTTTCGCGGACAAAAAGTACAAGGTACTTTCAGCACAGTACGAGGACAGTGAGCGCATTCGCCTGCGTTTCTCGGAAAACGGTGCGGAAAAGGAACTGTATTTTAACATTTTGACCGGCGACGGCAATGTTGCGGAATGTTTATAAACAAGTAGGAGAACAAAATGGAAATCACAAAAACCCTTGCGGAAGAATTTAAGTTACAGCCGTGGCAGGTTACGGCGGTGGTGGGGCTGTATGACGAAGGCTGTACCGTCCCGTTTATTGCACGCTACCGCAAAGAAGCGCACGGTGCACTGGATGACCAAACCATTCACAACCTGTTGGAACGGCTTGACTATTTGCGCAATTTCGATGCACGGCGGTCGGAAATCCGCACGGCAATTACGGATTTAGGGCAAATGACCGATGAAATTGAAACGGCGCTTGAAAATGCAAAAATCCTGTCGGAATTAGAGGATATTTACCGCCCGTTTCGCCCGAAACGCCGCACGCGCGCCACGGTTGCCAAAGAAAAAGGCTTGGAGCC
>CAMGGF010000074.1 GCA_946055445.1 uncultured Ruminococcus sp.
GCGTAGGCGACAAAACCACCTTAATCGTTGCGCCGATTTGCGCCGCGGCAGGCGTAAAAATCGCCAAAATGAGTGGGCGGGGCCTCGGGCACACAGGCGGCACGATTGACAAATTAGAGAGCATTCCCGGATTTCGCGCATCGCTTTCCGAACCGGAATTCAAAACGCAGGTGCAGACAATCGGGCTTGCCGTTATGGGGCAGACCGCCGATCTTGCGCCTGCCGACAAAAAACTGTATGCCCTGCGAGATGCAAGCGGCACGGTGAACAGCATACCGCTGATTGCCTCCTCGATTATGAGTAAAAAACTCGCGGCGGGGGCGAAAAACATTGCGCTCGATGTCAAATGCGGCAGTGGGGCGTTTATGCAGACAGAAAGCGATGCACGCGCGCTGGCGGAAGAAATGGTACGCATCGGGAAAAACTGCGGCAGAAATACTGCGGCGGTGATTACCGATATGGATACGCCTTTGGGCACGCACATCGGAAACGCCTTGGAGGTCACCGAGGCGTGCGCTGTTTTGCGCGGCAAGGGCGCAAACGATTTACGGGAACTTTGTCTGACTTTGAGCGCGCATTTGATTGCAATGGCAACAAAAACCGAGTATGACAGTGCCTTTTGCACAGCAGAACGCGTTTTGCAAAGCGGCAAAGCATACGAGAAATTACAGCAAATGGTGCGCGCACAAGGCGGGGACACAGCCGTTTTAGAACAGGACACCTGCTTTTTACAAGCGGCGGTTTCCCACGAAGTCAAAGCACCGCAGAACGGCTTTATCGCCCATATGCAAACGCAAATCGTCGGGGAAAGCGCGTCGATTTTGGGCGCGGGGCGCGAAACCAAAGAAAGCACACTCGACTACGCGGCAGGTATTGTTTTAGAAAAGAAAACGGGCGACTTTGTAAAGCAGGGCGAAACACTCGCCACGCTGTATGCCGCAACCGATGAAAAATGCCGCGCAGGCGAACAGCGGTTTTTGGAAAGTTTGACTTTCTCGGAAACCCAACCGAAAAAAATGCCGCTTGTGCTCGGCACAGTGGAATAAACAGCAATAGGGACCCGTAAAAACAACCCCACGCATTTCTGCGTGGGGTTGTTCGCTTTATTGATTGTATATTGCATTTTCATCTATCGGAATTTCGCCGTTTTCCGTTTCAAATGCTTTTACTGTGTTTCAATGTCATTCTGCGGCGAAGCCGAAGCATCGCACATAACACAGACTTGATTTTGCGGCAATAGAGATCCTTCGCTGTGCGCAGGATGACACCGATGGTTTACACATTATATTTCCCGATACATTTGCCCTGCGGACTCTTTGGTGGCGTACTCGGTCACTTCGAGGACTTCGTATTTTTTCACACTCGCACCGAAGGTTAATTCAATAATATCGCCGACCTTGACATCATACGACGCACGCGCGACTTTTCCGTTGACAGACGCATGTTTGGCGTCGCAAATTTCATTTGCCACCGTGCGGCGCTTGACAATGCGCGAAACTTTTAAATATTTATCCAATCGCATAAAATACTCCTAAAAAAGAAAGGCAGAGGGAACAAAACCCCTCTGCCGAAATCTTTGAAAAATGCTTATTTCACAGCGTCTTTCAGTGCTTTACCTGCTTTGAAAGCGGGAACCTTGGAAGCAGCGATGGTCATTGCTTCGCCGGTCTTGGGGTTGCGGCCCTGTTTTGCAGCGCGCTCACGAACTTCGAAGGTGCCGAAGCCGATGAGTTGAACTTTTTCACCTTTTTTGAGTTCTGCGGTCATTGCATCAAAAACTGCTGCGACTGCTGCGTCTGCGTCTTTCTTGGAAAGACCTGCTTTCTCTGCGACTGCTGCGATGAGTTCTGTCTTATTCATTTTGTTTTCCTCCGTTTTTTGATATATCTCTAAACGGCTGTGCCGTTAAGATTCTGCCTTTTCTGTTGCTTTGACCTCGTCCCAAAGGGAATCCAAAATTTCAAGGGACGAATTTTCCACATCTATGCCGCACGCCTTGGCAAGCGTTTCCACCTTTGTGAAACGGGCTTGGAACTTGTCCGTCGCGGCGGTGAGGGCTTCTTCGGCGTCGATATGCAATTTGCGCGCCGCGTTGACTGCGGCAAACAGCAAATCCCCGAGTTCCTCAAAGGTGTTTTCGCAATCCCCCGCCGAAACCGCCTGTAACAGTTCTTCGGTTTCTTCGGGAATTTTTTGCAGTGCACCGTCGGGCGAGTCCCAATCAAAGCCGACCTTTGCCGCCTGACTTTGAATTTTGTCCGCCCGCATGAGCGCGGGGAGTTCCCGCGGGACGGACTGCATTTTGTCCGTCGTGGTTTTGCGCTGTTTTTTGGCGGATTTGATTTTGTCCCAATTCACAAGCACATCGTCCGCCGACTGCACTTGTGTGTCCCCGAACACATGGGGGTGGCGCTCAATGAGTTTTTTGCAAACGCCGTCGGCGACATCGGAAAAATCAAACACTTGTTTTTCCGCTTCCATTTGTGCGTGGAACACGACCTGCATCAGCACATCGCCCAATTCCTCGCACAGCAGATGACTGTCCGCTTTATTGATGGCCTCAATCACTTCGTAGGTTTCCTCAATGAAATTTTTACGAATGGATTCGTGGGTTTGTTCCCTGTCCCACGGGCAACCGTTTTCCGACCGCAGGATGCGCATAATCTCCACAAGGTCTTCTACACTGTATTTTTGTTTGAATTGAAAGTCCTGAATCATTGCACAATCATCTTCCTATATTTTACTCTATAAATCCATATTTTGCAAGCATTTTGGCGATTTTTTCGCCTTTCGGCAGCATATTTATGTCATCTTTGGCAATTCCACCGACCAAAAGCATCGAAATCCCGTAAACCAACACTGCAAAAACGATTGCGACAGCGCAAGCGACAATATTCGTTACCGAAAGCGTCCCGCGCGACCAATCAGGCAAAATGTTGGAAAACAGCCCGTAACTTGTATATGCCGCAACGCCGCATAGCGCACTGCTGATCAGCGGTTTTACAAAAACCGACATCAAATTCACCTGCACCTTTGTGGTGCGCACCAACGCAATATAGTTGTATATCACGATAATCGCATAGCAAATCACCGTGCCGAACACCGCACCGTTAATATTAAACCGCGGCATCCCGATAAATATGTAGTTTGCAATCACCTTCGCGACCGCGCCGACAGTCAACGAGCGCAACGGCACCGACGGTTTGCCGAGGGCTTGTAACATATTGGTCATCGGTTGGGAAAGCGAAATTAAAAATATGGTATAGCCGTATGCCGCCATAATCGGTGCGGCGATGGAAATAGCGGAAGCGGATTTGCCCGTTTGGTACAGCATATCGAGTATCGGCGTTGCAAGCACGCCCATACCGATGCCCGCAGGCAGAGAAATCATTAAGGTAA
This sequence comes from uncultured Ruminococcus sp., assembly GCA_946055445.1. Taxonomy (GTDB): domain Bacteria; phylum Bacillota; class Clostridia; order Oscillospirales; family Acutalibacteraceae; genus Fimenecus. Next base: position 3,400 of record CAMGGF010000074.1, read on the forward strand.
CGCGCAAAACGGATTCAATCGAGATTTTGACAAGTTTTTTATCTTTCACCGCCCACGCCGCTGAAAGCGCGGGAATGGCGCTGACGCCCAAAGTCATCGTAATAGACGGAATGAGGTTTTTAAAATCCAATGACATCGTGTACGCACCGTACAGGTATTTGGCAATATCTTCGTCCAAAATCTGCGAGGCGGCAAGCGCATCGCCGTAAATGGACTTGACATAGTCGAGATTTGCCATAATCATCGTGTCCAAACGGTTTTGCACGGTGATGGAGTCAATGAGATTTGTCACGCTGAACACAAGTGAAGAAGCCACCACGGGTACGGCAATGGAAATCAAGGTTTTGGCAATGGCAGAGCCCGAAAGCGGCTTCGGGGAGTTGACCAATTCCTCACGCGTAATACCGTCGCCTTTGACTTTGTAGAGAATCATCATATAAATCATACCGACAACGGTGCCCGCCGTGACACCGATGGCGGCACCCGCCGCGGCATAGGGGTAAATGGCACTCATTGCCTCGGCTTCGGTGGTCACAGTTTGCCCGTACACGGGCGCGCCCGCCGCAAAGCGGGAAAGTCCGTAAGAAATGGCGATTTTCGCACACGCAAGCCCTGCAACGACCTTGCCGACCGCCTCCCACACCTCGGACATTGCCGTAGGCGTCATATTCCGAAGACCGTTGTAGTAGCCGCGGTAAATCGACATCACACAGCAGAAGAAAATCGACGGGGTAATGGCGATAATGGACGGAATCGCCTCTAAATTCTTGGCGAGATACGCATACGGATACGCAAGCGCAAGCATTAAAACCGTGCCGACCGTACCCGTTAATAAGAACAGGCGCGCGGCGACTTTAAAAATCTGCTTGGCATCGCGAAAACGCCCCAAGGCAACCTGTTGGGAAACCATTTTGGAAACCGCCACGGGAAGCCCCGCCATAGACACGGTGTAAATCGGGATATATAAATTATACGCCGAGTCAAAACACCCGCGCCCGACCGCGCCGACCATATTGGAAATCGGGATTTTATAAAGAATCCCGATAATTTTGACAAGAATGGTTGCCGCCGCCAAAATCATGGCGCCGTTTAAGAGGGATTGGCTTTTTCGTTTTTTCTGTGCCAAAGTTTGTGTCACTCCCTTTCGCCGTTCAAGGCGAGATACAGAATACCATCGAATGCCGCCTGTGTCAATCCGGCAAACCCTGTTTTCCTAAAAATTCGCGCAACAAAGAGGTTTCGGGGATAAGCGACGGGGAAATCGGCACAAACAGCCGCAGTGCCGCCGCCAATTCCTCGGCATCTTTTTTCTGCTCGCCCGAAAGGTCGGCGTTTTCCAACATTGCAAGGCAGGTATCGCGGAACACGCACGGTGCGCTCAAATGCACGGAATTGATTTTCACATCGGCGCAGTCGCGGTACGGGAACAGGTATTTGTCCTCACCGTTTCGAACGCTTTCCCATAAATTGTAGGTGTTTTCCACCGAACTCGCGCGGAAAAGATAGTCACGCGTCATACGGCGCAAAAAGCGCAGATTGCGTTTGTTCAGTATGATTTTCCCCTTTTCATTGTATATGCGGGAAGAGACGCTGATATAGATTTTTAACAGATTTTTCTGCGGCAGAGCATCGGTAATCAGTGGATTTAAGGCGTGTAAGCCCTCCACCACAACGGCGTCCTGTTCACCGAGGGTTACGGTGCGCACTTCTTCGCTTCGCTTGCCCGTGGTGAAATCGAAAATCGGCAAATCAGTTGCCGCACCCGACAAAAGCAACTGTATGGTTTCCGAAAACTTCGGCAAATCGAGCGCATACACGGTTTCAAAATCGGGCTTGCCGCTTTCATCGCGCGGGATTTTATCGCGGTTCAAATAAAAATCGTCAAGCGACACCACATAGGTCTGCATGCCGCGTGCAATACATTTTTGCGCGATTTTGTTGGCGGTGGTCGTTTTGCCCGAGGCGGAGGGCCCCGCGAGCATCACGATTTCGCGCCCGTCATCGCCCGCAATGCGCGCGGTAATGTCGTTTAAAATATTGTCAAACCGCGTTTCACTGCGGCGTACGAGTTCTGCGGGGTCATTCGCCGCCAAATCGTTGATATATTCTAAATAATTGTTGATATTCGACATACTGTCACCTGCTTTTCAGATACCGTATTTCTCATAAAACGGCAAGACAGCCGCCTTGCGTTTTTCAATTTCCGCAAACCCCGAAATATATTCATATGGGTATTTGTAGTTAAATATGCGTTCAATTTCTTTGCCGTGCGGCGCTTTTAATTTGGTGACCGCGCCCGCACCCACCGCAAACACGGTATGGCACTCTTCCATCATAAAAATGTTATAGATACATTCAAATCCCGATTTTGCATAGCCCGTATTTTCGAGATTACCGAGCGTTTTCGACTGGCGGTACATATAATACGGGTTGTATTTCGCCGCCGTCAAACTTTGATAGGCAAAGTTCAGCATTTCGTCCGCCGCTTTGCCCGCCGCGCGCTCAATTTGCGTGTTTCGCGTGCCGAGATTGGACGCGCGTTTTACAGACAGCGTATGCACGGTAACATTTTCGGGTGTAAGGCTTAACGCCTTGTCAATGGAATTGCAAAAAGACGCAACCGTATCGGTCGGTAAGCCCGCAATAAAATCCATATTGATATTCCGAAAGCCCGCCGCGCGCGCCTCGTAAAATTTTTCTTCGGTTAAAGCGGCTGTGTGTTTTCTGCCGATTTCTTGTAAAACCGCATCATTAAAGGTTTGGGGATTGATGCTGATGCGCGTAACTCCGCCCGCTTTTAAGGCGTCGAGTTTTTCGCGGGTAATCGTATCCGGTCTGCCCGCCTCGACGGTGTATTCGAGCACGGTGGAACAATCAAACGATTCCCCCACCGCCGCAAGCAAGCGGTGCAAATCGTCCGGGGACAGCGTTGTGGGCGTGCCGCCGCCGAAATATACACTTTCAAGCCGCAGTCCCAACTGTTTTGCATACGCACCCGTCTGTTTGATTTCTTCACATAACAGCCGCACATAGTCGGGCACCAATTTTTTCGCCGTATCGCTCGTCATCGCGTGGGACACAAACGAGCAGTAACTGCACCGCGTGGGGCAAAACGGAATCGAAACATACAAACTGCAAGAATCGGGACGGGAAGACGCGATGATCGCCGTTTCGCGCGCAGCAACGCTTTCTGTGAGTGCCGTTTTTTGCGGCGACACAAAAAAGCGGTCGGTAAAAT
>CAMGGF010000075.1 GCA_946055445.1 uncultured Ruminococcus sp.
ACAAAACAGCATACGAGAAAAGCAAAAGATTTTCCCTGTTTATTCTCTTGCATATATAATCGGAGTTTGCTATACTATACATAACAATATTTTTAAAATAGGGAAGTTTGGCATAATCAAATGAAGGAGATGGTCTGTGTGTCAAAAACACAAACAAAACTGCTCAGCGCAATCCTTTCGGTATTGCTGATTTCGTCGGCATTACTGCCCGGATTTACGGCGCTGGCGGCCTCGTACGCGGTCATTGTAACCAAGGACGGCGTTGAGGTCACCGAACGGTTGGAAGTGCAGGAATACCGTTCCGTGCAACTCGGCTATGCGACGGAGGGCGAGGTGCCCGAGGGCGCGTATGTTACTTGGAAAAGCAATCTGCCGCTTTTGGCGGGTGTGGACGAAACCGGCAAGGTGACGGGTTACGACTACTCCAAAGAGGCGATTATCCATCAGTGGATTGACGAAAATATCCGTTCTATGCCGCTTGTGGGTGACGCGATGGCAGACGCGATTGAAAGCCAAATTCAAGCGCAGTGCGACTCTATGGGCATTGACCTTGCGGATATGAACAACGATATGATTGTGCTCATCGTACGCGGTATTGCGGGCGATGCTTTGGCAGACAGTCTGAAAAACGCGCTGGACAATATGAATGTGGAAATCACCGCAACTTTGTACGCGGCGGACGGTTCCGTTTTGGCGACCGACACGGTAGAAGTGGTTGTCACCAAAAGCGTGATTGCAAGCGTAGCGCCGACAGGCGTACATATCACCAACAAAAAGAGTGTGCCGACAACTGTTGCGGTTGGGGCACAGGTGCAGTTGTACGGTGTTTGCACACCTGTTCGTTTAAAACAGGGCGTAAAATGGACAATGGGCGGCACGATTTTTGATACGGAATCGGGCAAACACGCCAATGTGTCCTCCGACGGTTTGGTTACCTTTACTTCTCCGGGGAGTGTCACGGTGCGCCTGAATCCCGAAAGCGCGGCGTATTCCGCCTTTACCGACAAGGTAAGTTTTACGGTGGTTGACCCGGCGCAACTTCCTGTGGAGGATTTTACCATTACCGGTACTTTAAAAGTGGACGAGGGCGCAACCACGCAACTTGCCATTGCGGATTTAACCCCGCCCGGCGCGTATATGGGCGACCTTGTTTGGACGAGTTCCGACCCGTCTGTTGCGGCGGTTGACCAAAGCGGTTTGGTCACAGGCCTGGACGGCGGCAGCGGTGCGTTCACATTCAGCAAAACCGCAACGATTACCGCAACCATCGGCGGCGTTTCCAAATCGGTGGAAGTCACCGTCAACCGCAAATTGGTGAATGCAACCATTTCCGGTATTGAAATTGTGGGCGAACCCGTGATTCCGAATAACGCTTCTTCCGAGTATATCATTCAGGTCACGCCCGACCGCTTGAATACAAGCAGTTCGGTGGTGCGGGAATGGGGTGTTACCGACCCGCTGACCGGTGAAATTGTATGGGCAACGGCGGAAACACCTGCCGACACAAGCATTGCGACAATGACCGCAGACGGTGTTTTAACGCCGAAGCAAAGCGGTATTATGACCATTCACGCACGCGCAACACAGGGCGAAGTGGTTTTGGAAACCGAAATGACCGTTACGGCGGGCAATGCCATTACCGATTTCACCATTTCCGGCGATACCGATATTTTCGAGGGTACCATTGAAACCCTGCGTGTAGACAAAATTACCCCCGAAGATTACGATACGGCGCTGTTGCAAACCGTGGTTTGGACTTCTTCCGACCCGAGCATTGCCGTGGTAGATGAAAAAGGCGCGGTTTACGGCGTGGACGCCGGCGGTCTGACCATTTTTCATACCAAAAAAGTTACGATTACCGCAACCATCGGCGGCATTTCGAAAAGCGTGACCGTCACCATTCGCGGGAACAGCATAAACACCTTAACAAGCGCCACAATTTACGGCAGCGATTATGTCCTTAAGGACTTCCCCCGTACCTACACGGCAACTTTCTCACCTTCCCGTATTTCGGCGAAAAATGTGCATTGGGGTGTGCCGACCGACGCAGGCGCGCGTCCGTGGCCGAGCGCTTGGAACAGTACAAGCGGCAACCAACAAAATGCGATTGCCTCTGTGGATAACAACGGTGTGGTTTCGGGCAATTCCGCCGGTACCACCGATTTGTATGTGTTCGGCAGAGAGGGCGCCACAAAGGTAGACGGTTCGTATGTTGAGGCGATTAAGCAAATTCAGGTTGTCGAACTCGAACCCGACAGCATTACCCTGACCGCACCGACGCGCAAAAACTATGTAGAGGGCGAAACGGAACTGGATTTAACCGGGCTGAAAGTCGTTCTCAACTATAACAAAGAAGATGTCGGCCACTATTACGATATTACCGATTGGGCGGACAGCGATTTCTCCGTTGAAGTGACCGATTACGAAGTGACCGAAATCAATCAAACGATTTTAGACAACGAGCAGTATATTTTGGTTTCCGTCACCCGTGCGGGTGAAACCTACCGCGGCGTATTCCCCATTTTGCTCGAATCCAAAAAGGTGACAAGCATTGACCTTGTAAATCCCCGCTATATCTATTCCGAGGGCGAAACCGACTTGGATTTAGAGGGCTTGGAAGTGACCGCAAATTACAGCAATGCCGAGTCCGAACGCGTAATGGATTATATTGTCGATGACGATATGTTCGACCCGACGCTTTTGGATGTGGAACAGCAAATCCCCGTCATTTATACGCACGCAGGGCTGTCCGCAACGGCGTATTTCCCCGTGATTATTTACGGTACACCGGTTGTGACGGTCGATACGGGCGACTACAAGGGCGGCTGGACGCCGGCGGATGTGACTTTTACCCTGTCCGCAACACATCCGATGGACGGCATTACGTATTCCTACAAAACCGACAGCAACCCCGAATGGACAGTGCTTTCCGGCAATACCCTGACCGTATCGGAAAATTTACAGGAAACCTATTATTTTAAAGCGGTCAACTCTGTCAATGTGGAAAGCGCGGTTACGGAAGGCATTTCGGTACAGCGCGATGCGGTGCAACCCGATTTCATCTTGACGCCCGCGCAAACAAAACTCATCAATCAGTCTTTCAATGTGTCTTTGGAAAATCTTACGGTCGGCGCTTCGGGCGTAAAATCCGTCACCTTGAACGGTGCGGACATTACCGCCGATTACAGCGCGTTCACCGTGGATGAAAACGGCACCTATACCGTAATTTTGACGGCGGGCAACGGACTTTCCTGTGAAAAGACCGTGCAAATCGAAAACATTGATAAAATTGCCCCGACAGTCACCGTTGTGGATATTCAACATAAGAATTCCGGCGGCTTTGCGCGGTGGCTCAATGGCTTGACTTACGGAAAATTCTTCAATGAAACGGTTGTTTTGACCGCCGAGGCGACGGATGAAGGCGTTGCGGGCGTGCAAAAAATTGAATACCGCTGGTACGATGCGGACACGGACACATACTCTGCTTGGAGCAGATATGATGCGGCAAATCCGCCCGAAAAAGCACCCGATTTCAAAGGCTTTGCCGAAGTTCGTGCGGTTGACGGCGCCGGCAATGTTTCGCCTGTGGTTACAAGTGACGGCATCACGGTAGACGGCACAAAACCCTCTCTTGTAAAGATTACGGCAACCTATAAGGGCGAGGCATATCAAAACGGCACTTGGGTGGCGGACACCGTGGAAATGACGCTGGAAAGCAGCGCGTATTCAGGCATTTTTGCGTATCAGTACCGCGTGGACGAAGGCGAGTGGATGACGCTCTCCGGCAATACGCTGACCGCAAGCCAAGACGGCAGACATGTCTATGAATTCCGCGCCGTCAGCAATTCCGGTTTGGTGTGTGCGGCAACGGCGCAGGTTGTGCAAATTGACCGTCAAAAACCCGTTATCCGTGTGGCGTTTGACGGCACTTTCGGACGCTGGACAGCACAGGGTGCGCGCTTCAACTTCACCACCGAGGAAGAGAGCCTTTCGGGCATTACCTATTATTATTATGACGGCACAGGCTGGTACGAATTTGACGGCTCGGAACTGAATTTGACCGAAAACACCAATGCGGTGTACTGCTTTAAGGCGGTCAACGGCGCGGGCACGGAAAGTACCACTTCCGACAGTTATCTGGTTATGATTGATACCACCGAACCCGATATCATTTTGACGCCGACCGTAACCGAACCGACAGAAACGGCATATTTGGTGAATTTTGAAACGGTTGTCGGCCCTTCGGGCTTGGCTTCGGTGAAAGTGGACGGCCGCGATTATACGCGCCGTACCTCGTTCCCTGTTTCGAAAAACGGCAATTATTTGGTTACGGTAACCGGCAACAACGGCAAATCGAAAACCGTGTTGCTGACTATTGACAATTTCCCGGATCCCAACGAGACCCCGATTTTACAGGTGGGCGTTTCCGGTGCGCTTGGTGTGCAGACGGATAAACCGATTGTGTTCACCCTTTCCACACCGAACTATACTTCGGGCATTACCTATTATTATTCGACCGGCGGCGATTGGACAAAACTGACCGGCAATACCCTGACGGTTGACAGCGAAACCAAGGCAACCTATACCTTTAAGGCTGTCAACAGAACGGGTGTGGAAAGTTATGTTTCCCCCGCATACGAGGTTTGGTTTGAAAAAACCGAAATCAAGCAGATTTTGCCGAAAGAGGACGGCTCCACGAATATCGAGGTTGACCGTTCACAAGGCACAACCTATCTTGTCGGGTTGGATGCGGCAAACACTTCTGTTGCGGCGCTGAAAAACGAATTGCAGAATGAGGATGTGCAGATTATCGTGCGGCGCGGGGGTACCGTGTTGACCGAGACAGATAAAGTCGGTACAGGCTGTGTGGTACAGTGCGTTTCGGCAAAGGACTCTTCTGTGGTTTACGAAAGCGCAACCGTCATTCTGTACGGCGATATCAATGGCGACGGCTTGATTGACCAAACCGATTTTGACACAATGGGTGTTGCGGCGATTGCAGACCCGATGGTCATCGGCGGCGGTGTATACAGCACGGCGGCAGACTTGAACGGCGACGGTGTTGTGGACTTCTTCGATGTTTCGCTTTTGAATTTGCATATGTCCGGCAAATATCCGCTGAACCAAACCGCAAAGCTGTATCAATAAGAGAAACCCACGCAAAAGGGGGCTGTCAATGCGGTCGGTCCCTTTCTGTTGCGGAAAAATCCGATTTCGGAAGTGAGAACGATGAACGCAGAAAAAGAAAAACAGGTGATTAACGGCTACTGCGACGCGGTCGGCGATTTGCTTTCGAGCGAAGTCGTACAACAAATGCGGCAGTACCCGCACCACAAAACAGTCAGTACCTTTTGGCACAGCGTGTATGTGTCATATCTTACCTATCGGTTTTGCGGCGGACTGCATTTGCAGCAGCGCGAAGCCGCCCGTGCCGCGCTTTTACACGATTTTTATTTGTATAATTGGTATGTGGAAAAACACGGGGAGTACCATGTTTGGTATCACCCGAAAACGGCGGTCAAAAATGCCGAAGCATACTTCGGGCCGCTGACGGAAAAACAGAACAATATGATTTTAAGCCATATGTGGCCGCTGTTTGTCGAGCCGCCGAAATCGAAAGAGGCGTATGTGCTGACCTTGGCGGATAAAATCGCCGCCACGCGGGATTTGTTGGGGCTTGCCGACACATTTCAACCGATGTATGCACAAATTGAAAGGGAGCTGATACGGCGTGGAGCTTTTGAGAACCGTCGCTGAATATTTTCTTTGGTTTATTCTTTACAGCGTTTGCGGTTGGATTATGGAAACCGCTTTGTACGCTGTGCGCAGAAAGCAGGCGGTCAAACGCGGGTTTTTGTTCGGCCCGCTTTGCCCGATTTACGGTGTCGGGATGATGCTTTGTATGCTGTTGTTTTATGACCGTATCGACAATGTTTTTCTGCTGTTTTTGGTGGGCACCGTTACCTGCACGGCGCTCGAATATGTGACGCATTTTGTGCTCGAAAAACTGTTCCATTCCACTTGGTGGGATTATTCAGGCAAAAAGTTTAATGTGAAAGGGCGCATCTGCCTGCAAAACAGCTTGCTGTTCGGCGTCGGCGTGGTGTTGATTGTCCGCGTGGTTCAGCCGTGGGTTATCCTATGGACGGCGAAAATCCCCGACACGGTGCTTTACTGGATTGTATTCATTTTATATACCGTTTTGATTGTGGATTTGACCACCACCGTTGCGAGTTTGAAAAATACGGTGGCTTTGCTCAAAAATTTGCAGAATGTGATAAACGAGCATATGCAAAAAGGCATTGACGAAACCGACGCATATTTCAATGAATTGACGGAGCGTGTGAAGGAGTCGGCGGCGCTGACGGATTGGGCAAAATACCTGAAAAACGGAAAATCCACCGTGGCGCGGTTGCATAAAGAATATCCGAATTTCAATTTGCACCGCTACAAGGACGCATTGCAAATGCTGTTTGAAAAGTTAGACGAGAAAATAGACGAGCATAAAAAATAAGACAGAAAAAATCCCCTTGCAATCCCTTGAATTGCACCCCATTTGTTAGACAAGTATGGTATACTATCTAACAAGTGGGGT
>CAMGGF010000076.1 GCA_946055445.1 uncultured Ruminococcus sp.
CAGGGTAGGGCGGGGGCAAGCCCCCGCCCTACCGTACACATTATCCCCACACCCCCCAATTTATGCAACAAAACGCGCACACCGCAAATTATTTCGGTGTGCGCGTTTTCTGTATTTTCTCTTTTTGCTTACAGCAACTTCGCCGCGTCTTTATCCATATAGACTTCGACATCTTGGTGGAACTGCAAAATCGAGGCGGGGCAACTGGGCGTAACCTGCCCGTCAATCATCGCCTTCATCGCGTCGGCTTTCGCACTGCCCGTGGCGATAAGCACAATCTTTTTTGCCTGCATAATCGAGCCGACGCCCATCGTCAAAGCATAATGCGGCATCGGGTTTTCATCAAAGTATTTGGAGTTTGCCTCAATGGTGCTTTCGGTGAGTTTCACCTTAAACGCACCTTTGGTGAAATACGAGGACGGCTCATTAAAGCCGATATGCCCGTTTCTGCCGATGCCCAAAAGTTGAATATCCACCCCTGCCTTTGAGAGCGCCTCGTCATACCGTTTGCACTCCGCTTCAACATCTGTCGCGTTGCCGTCTAAAAAATGGACATTTTCTTCTGCAATATCGGTATGGTCAAACAGTTCTTTGTGCATAAAAGTGTAGTAACTGTTTTTGTCGGACTTCGGTAAATCCACATACTCGTCGAGGTTATAGGTGCAAACCTCTTTCAAACTGACATTCCCCTTTTGACATTCGCCGTAAATGTACTGATAAGTCGGCACAGGTGAAGCACCCGTCGCAAGCCCCAATACAATATTCGGCTTTTTTTGAATCGCATCTACAAACAGTTTGCCGACCGCCTCGCCGATTTGCGCGGCATTTTCCATAACCGTGATTTTCATACTTTCACCTACTTCATATTTTGAAACCATATTGTACCATATTTTCCCGCATTTGCAAACGGTATTTCTGTATTTTTCGGTTTCTTGTCAAATGCGTTGAAAAATGGTATACTGCATACAGATAAATAAAGGAGTCCATAAATTCACTATGCTAAAAAACGGTATTGACTTGGTTGAAATCGCGCGGGTGCGGCAGTCCTGCGAAAATCCTGCGTTCCAAAATCGGGTGTTTGGTGAGAACGAACGCGCGCAGTTTGCCGCACAAAAACACCCCGAACAGCATATGGCGGGCGCATTCGCGGCGAAAGAGGCGTTTGCAAAAGCGCTCGGCACAGGACTGCGCGGATTTTCACTTTGCGAAGTTGAAGTTTTACACGATACGCTCGGCGCGCCGTATTTTGCGCTTTCGGGGCAGGCAAAAAAAATTGCCGACGAACAGAATTTGGCGTTTGCGCTGAGTATTACCCACACCGATACCCTTGCGGCGGCGTTTGTCACCGCATACAGAAAAGGAGAAGTCTTATGATGCGTATACTTTCCGCCGAGGAGATTAAAGCCGTGGAATGTGCCGCCGACAAAAACGGCATTACCTTTTTGCGGCTGATGGAAAATGCCGGCGCGGCGTGCGCCAAGGTCATTCGGTCAAAATTTGACCGCACCGAAAAGCGCTCGGTCGCCGTGTTGTGCGGCAAGGGCAAAAACGGCGGCGACGGCTTTGTTGCCGCAAGAAAACTGTTTGAAAACGGCTACAAAGTGCAGGTGTTTTTGGTAATGGGCTTGCCCACCGCCGAAAACGCGCAGGAAATGTACTCCCGCCTGACAAACAGCGGCATTGCGGTTACGCTGTATGACGAAAATTCCGAAAGACAGCGTAAAGACCTGCAAAACGCAGACATTTTGGTGGACGCCGTATTCGGCACGGGATTTTCGGGGGCACTCCCCGACCGTTTGCAGAATTTGTTTGCATTTTTGGAAACCTTAAACGGATATACGGTTTCGATTGACTTGCCGAGTGGGCTTTCGGCAGATTCGGGTGAATTTTTAAGCCGCCCCGTGAAAGCCGACCTGACGGTTTCGGTTATGGCGCTGAAAAAAGCATTGGTCACACAGCCTGCAAAGGATTTTGCGGGCGAAGTGCAGGTGGTTTCCATCGGTATTCCCGAAGAATTGTACCGACCGTATGAAAAGGTGTTTGCCTTTACAGACGAAGACATTGCCGACCTGTTCCCTGCACGGCGTGCCGATGCCAATAAAGGCGATTTCGGAAAAGCGCTGGTGGTTGCGGGCAGTTACGAAATGCCCGGTGCGGCGTTACTTGCAAGCAGTGCGTGCGTGGAAAGCGGCGCGGGACTTGTACGGCTTGCATTTCCCGAAACAGCGTATGCGGCGGTGACGGCGGCTGTGCCCGAAAAGATTTTACTTCCCTTACCCGCCAACCGTTTCGGGCGGATTTCGATGCAGGGCGAAACGAAATTATCAGAGGCACTGTCAAGGTCTACGGCTTGCCTCATTGGATGTGGGCTCGGTTTGGATTATGACACCGAAGCACTGGTCAAATCCGTTGTACGCAATGCAGAAATTCCGCTGATTTTAGATGCAGACGGCATAAACGCCGTAGCAAACGACATAGATATAGTACGGGAAGCAAAAGCGCCCGTTATTTTAACGCCCCACCCGGGCGAAGCGGCGCGGTTGTTGGGCTGTACCGTACAAGAAGTGCAGGCGAATCGATTGGATGCCTGCCGCGCGCTTTGCGAAAAAACGGGTGCTGTGGTGGTGTTAAAAGGCGCGGGCACCGTGATTTCCGCAAACGGCAAACAGTTCTCCGTCAATTTAACGGGCAATGCCGGTATGGCGACAGCGGGTTGCGGCGATATGCTTGCGGGTATGCTTTTAGGCTTTTTGTGCATTGGGCTTTCGCCCTTGGAGGCGGCGGTCGCGGCGGTACATATACACGGGATTTGCGGCGACGCGGTGGCCAAAGCGACCTCAAAATGTGCCACCACGCCCTCAAAAATGCTCAAAGTCTTACCAAAAGTGCTTTCTAATTTCGAATAAAGGCGGGATGCACCGTAAAGAAACGATTGACTTCTCTTACAGCGGCATTGCTACTTCTTCTTTGCTGCGGATGTCAACATACGGATTGGAAAAATGCGCTTTGTATGCCGCAGGCATTTACGGCAAAGGCGGAAATCACCCACGGTGCATTCACCTGCACGGCGGACTTGACGCTTTCCGCCGACGGCACGACAATTCTGTCGCTGACCGCCCCCGACGCGCTGCAATCACTGACCGTGACGCAAAGCGCGGCGGAATGTACCTTTTCCTTCTTGGGGATTGAAGTGAAAACGCCCGAAGAATTGCTGCCCGACACGGCGTTTGCAAAGTTATTATTCGCCGCATTGCAAAGTGCCAAAGACGGCACGCGATGCGTGAAAACCGTAAACGGTGACACCGCCACTTACAGCGGCATGACCGACACGGGCGACACCTATACCATCACCCAAAGCCGCGACAGCGGCGCGCTGTTCGCGCTTACGATGGACGGGCGAGATTTTACCGTTACCTTTTCGGAATTTCAGACAGGGTAAAATACAATATAATACTAAAAACAAAAGGAACGGTATGCATTTTACCGTTCCTTTTTATTTTGCTATGTATGAAAGTGTGATAATACAATGTGGTTTCAGCGCAACAGCGTCATTAAAATGTCACCGTTCCCCACCATACGCCCCGTCCATTCATAGGTTTTGTTTGTGGCGCTGTCATAGTAGCCTACCTTTGCACCGTGAAAGGTGTAAAGCCACTTTTTCGTCCCCGATTGCTCTGTAAACCCAAGAATTTTGCCGGTGTAGTCTTTGATTGCTTCTCTTGCCATACATACGTTATCCTTTTTTCGCTAATTCTATTGCAACGGCAGTGCGCACGGGGTCATTTTTGTAGCAGTACCACAAAATGTGGTCGATTTCGCGGAAAGTCAGGGTGTTTTCCGACTTTCCTTTTACCGCTTGCACCATATTGAACAACTCCGCATAGGAGCACTGATTCAAATCCTTTAAACCGTTTTTATCTTGCCATAACATTTTGTCAATGTGATGGTAATGCAGATAATACGGCAAAACGGTGCGCACAACATTGTCATTCACTATAAAATTGGATTTTTTAAACTCCATCTCGCACAGGAACACGCATATCTTGCTTGCCAAACTGCTTTCCTTGCGACTTAACCCCTTGCAATTTGCAAGTTCGGGGATTAAAGCAATTTCCCCCTCTTCGAGGCGTTCTAAAAATACTTTGCGATGTTCGTATATATAACCGCCTAAAATTTCAACATTCTTTTGCGGGGTTCTGGTGGAATTTGCGCGGGCAATTAACCGAACAATTTCAATAAACTCCTGTTTTGTGTAATCGGACAGGTGCTTATTTGTTTCTTGATAATAGTCCGCATAAGACGATGTTATATACCGTTTGTCTGCACGAATACAAGCAAACGCTTTTTCGGCGTTATCCTTTGTCAGTTTAACCATAAAGTTTTCGTCCAGCGCAAAATCGGCATCTTTTATGTTTTGCGGGGTGGCAAGTAATACCACATCTTTTACACATTTGCAGTAAGTGTTGAGCATATTGATTTCTCCTTTGATTTGCAAAATATTTTAATTAGTTTCGAGTCCATTTGCAATTTGCATAGTTCATATATACATAATATCCATTGTAATTTGAATTTGAACAGTTTGTAATTTTCATTAACGGTGCTCCATTTGAACCGCTTAAATGTCCCGGTGCTTTAGAAGAAGTTAAGGTAACATTCCAACTATAAGTTCCGGTATAAGATGTGTAGTACATTAACTCGGGTGCATATCGATATATACTTAAATTACCATAGTATTCGACATTCCAAGTAGTAGACGCATCGGCAACCCAAGTAATAGATTTTACATTTTTAAAAGCGCGTTCGCCAATCGTTGTAAGTGCATCCGTGTTAATGGTGAGATAAAGTTGTGTGTTATTGTAAAAAGCATCTGCTCCTACCGAAGCACATGTATTTGGAATTATAAATTCCGAAAGGCTAGTGCAACCTGAAAATGCAGAATCGCAGATTTGTGTAATAGAATCAGAGCACGAAACACTTGTTAGGTTTGTACACCCGTCAAAAACACCTGCGGGAATGATTTGAATTGCATCTGGAATAGTAATTGTGGTTAATGTGGTTATATCTTTAAATCCGTTTTCTTCTATTTTTGTTACCGAACGGCCATTGTAGCTGGCAGGTATAATTACATTGGAATAATATGCTATATCCTTACCCGCTTTGACGCTGTATGTACCGTCGGCTTGCAAAATATATATCAATATTTCATCTGCTTCTGCACTTGAAATATTGCCCAGGTTTTGCGTTGTCCCGTCGGTATAGGTCACCACAAGTTCGCCGTCGACGATTTCCATATTCTGAATGCCTCTGCCTGCCGCACCGGTTGCACCTGTGGCGCCGGTTGCGCCCGTATCGCCTTTATCGCCCTTGTCGCCCTTTTCCCCTTTGATATTGCCGAGGTTGAGGGCTGTGCCGTTTGTGAGAGTAACGGTCAATGTACCGTCGGTGGCAACGGTAACGGTTGCAATGCCTACGCCGTCTGCGCCGTTTGCGCCCGCGTCGCCTTTATCGCCTTTTTCGCCTTTAATATTGCCGAGGTTTAATGTTGTGCCGTCGGAAAGGGTGAGGAGAAGTTCATTTGCCGCATTGATTTCTACATTCGTAATGCCGATGCCGTCCGCGCCTTTGATGTTGCCGAGGTTGAGCACCGTACCGTTGGTAAGTGTGACGCTTAACACGCCGCTTGTGGAAATTGTGACATCGGCAATGCCGACACCGTCTGCGCCGTCTGCACCATTTATACCGTCTGTACCGTTTGTGCCTGCATCGCCCTTGTCACCTTTATCGCCTTTATCGCCCTTGTCGCCTTTATCACCTTTTTCACCTTTTGCGCCTTTAATGTTACCGAGGTTGATGCTTGTACCGTCAGAGAAGGTGAGCACAAGTTCGTCTGCCGCGTTGATTTCTACATTGGAAATCCCAACGCCGTCTTGCCCGTCCACGCCGTCCACGCCGTTCGTGCCGTTCGTGCCGTTCACACCGTCCACACCGTCGCGCCCGTCTGCGCCGACAACCACACCGAGATTTGCCGTTGTGCCGTCTGTGTATGTTATCACAAGTTCGCCTGCGGCGTTAATCGAAGTCGATGCAACGCCGATACCGTCCTGCCCGTCCATGCCGTTTACGCCGTCTGCGCCATTCGCACCGTCCACACCGTCGTGCCCGTCTGCGCCGACCACCACACCGAGATTTACCGTTGTGCTGTCTGTATAAGTAATCACAAGTTCGCCTGCGGCGTTGATTGCAGTTGATGCAACGCCGACACCGTCCTGCCCGTCCGTGCCGTTTGTACCATTTGTGCCGTCCATACCGTCGCGCCCGTCTGCACCGTTCGCGCCTGCATCACCTTTATCGCCCTTGTCACCCTTATCGCCTTTTGCACCCTTGATATTGCCGAGATTGAGTGTTGTTCCGTTTGTAAGGGTAATTCCAAGTTCGCCGTCTGCGCTGATGGTAATATTGGAAATACCAACACCGTCCGCGCCATCTGCACCATCCGCACCGTCGCGCCCGTCCTGTCCATCTGCGCCGTTTGTGCCGTCCACGCCGTCACGCCCGTTCGCGCCCACAACCACACCGAGA
>CAMGGF010000077.1 GCA_946055445.1 uncultured Ruminococcus sp.
CAGGTATGGTATCAAACGCTGGGTACAGACAGTTGCCCCACACTTGATAATACCCACGGCACGGTATATTATAATGTGTATTACCCCGGTTGCGTAGGGGCTCCCGGCACGCCCACATACACATATGAAAACATAGCGAGAGATACAGAAATTCCGCCCCACAATTTCGTTGACGGAATTTGCACCATTTGCGGCGCAAACCAGCATATTGTAATTATTGAAGCCGATATGCACGCCGAAGGCTTGGTTTTAGGTGCAAATACGGTTGCCGATTGCAAAGCGGAGCTGAACACGGCAGAAATGTATGTGGTAATCAAGAATATGAACGGCGAGGCGCTTACAAACACCGACCTTGTAGGCACAGGCGCAACAATCACATACTATGACCGCACCACAAACGCGGCGGTAAAAACCGTAACGGTTGTCCTTTACGGCGATGTCGACGGCGACGGACTTGTTGATGCGGCGGATAAAGACGCTGTGATGTTGAAAGCCGTCGGCGCGGCGGAAATTGAAAATGCTTGGTTCTTACAAGCGGCAGATGCCAACCGCGACGGCGTTGTAGACGCGTTTGACGCAGCACTCATCAATCTGCAAATCGCAAACCGCTATCCGATTGTGCAAAAACTTGCGTAGGTAGGATAATTTGACAGTTCCGGCAAGATAGGTATTCCTCTCTACGAAAAAATCATACCGCTCATTTTCATTTTTATCAGAGCATGTGTGCA
The DNA here is from genome assembly GCA_946055445.1 of uncultured Ruminococcus sp. Lineage (GTDB taxonomy): Bacteria > Bacillota > Clostridia > Oscillospirales > Acutalibacteraceae > Fimenecus. The sequence goes on from CAMGGF010000077.1 coordinate 729, forward strand.
TTACGCAATGTTTGAGGCGAATTTTATCTGCAATCGCAAATAGCGGTGTTAAAAGAAAGCCTTGAACTTTTTGTTATGAAATACAACCCGAAAGCCGTTTCAGGCGCATGGACAAATTGAGGTGCATTTTATGAAAAAACGAATTTTCAGTATAGTACTTGCGATAGGTATGGTGCTTTCCATCGTACCGATAACCATATTTGCCGAAACGGATACCGGCGGAACGGAAGGCACGGTAACAAATACCGTACCGAGCGTAACCGCCTTTGCAACACCGGAACAGTTGATGACAGAGTTTTTACCCGACAAAGAGGGCAATGCCGTTACAATCGGGAAACTTCTGTTTGGCAAAAACAGTGCGGGCGAACCGCAGGAATGGTATATCCTCGGAACAGATGACGGCATTTATAGCGACGATCACCAAAAACTGGATAATATAACGCTCTTTGCCGCAACCCATATGGCAACGGGACAGATGTTTAGCGAAAGCATAGATAATAAAACCTATAATTACGGGACGGATGTAACAGGGTATGGAAATGCAGGTGCATCGGGCAGTATAGAAGTATATCCAAACCACTACGGTGCCAGTGACCTGAATGCAAAATTAAATGAAATGGCAAAAAGTGACCAATACTTTTCTGCCGGTGAACAGCGTTTGATGAACTCTGTTAAAATCACAACCAATGACGCGAAAAACGGCAACGACTATACTTTCCCAAGCCAACTATATGCCGTAGCGGGAGACTTTAACAACGGTCAAAAACTATGGGTGGGGAGTAAACAAGGGGGTACATATATTGATGTAAACGATTATTACAGCGACTGTGCGTGTAACAACTGTGAAAATGTGTTTTGGATTCGCAATCCGTATATTGATGAAAACATCAACATTTTTTCACTGGTTTCAGACTCTACGGGTATTGGCTTTTGTCAGGTGGATACCGGACTGGATATTCTGCCTGCGGCAAACCTTCGTATGGACTGGGAGCTTTTTGCTTCCAGTGCGGTTGCGGCAACTTCTGACGCTGTAGTGTCGGGATTTATCCCACAGGGTTCAGCTATGACATTAAGAATAATAATAGAACCACGGCATAATGCAAAAACCGGAACGGCAATATATGACCCGTTAACCGGCGAAATCACAGCGCAAAAGGACAGCGAAGCAACAGCCCCCGTTACACTTGTCATTCAAAGCAATGACGGTACGAACGACTGGTATTACAGCAAGCAGATTAGCGGAACGGAGACAGTAACCGCATCGGATATCAAAAGGGAATTCGGTTTTCAGTGTGATGTGGATTTGTCCGCTTGTAAAATATGGTTGGAAACAACATATTCAGACGGATTGCTCTATGCAACATATGCCGAAAGAAAGGTTGAAAGCATAAACAACAACTATGCAACGAAAAATCAGTTAATGTATTCCTTTACACCGTATTCTGACGGTACAGCGGCAAATTACGCGCATCTTGTTTTTGGGAAGAACTATAACGGTGAACCGCAGGAATGGATCATTGTAGGCAGAGATGTCGGTGTGTCGGGAGATAATACAATTCTTGTTGCCGCAACCCCGCTGACAAGCAGACAACAATTTTCTTATATCGAGGAGGAAAAATACTATTCAGACTTATATAATTGTACATATAATGAAGTTTTATCTACACCGATAACCATATACCCAAACCATTACGGCGGAAGTGACTTTCGTGCTGCGCTAACGAAAACAGCGAGTGATACGAATTATTTCACCTCGGCTGAGCAAAGCGTAATGAATTTCACCACTGTAACCACCATAGATGTAAAAAATAAAGTGAATTATACCACGACGGACAAACTGTATGCCTTGTGGGGAGAAAAAGGAGCCGACATAGTTGAGGCGGGAAGTGATGACAGCATATCTCTTTCCCTGGAATATTATTGGAACGGTGCCGGAAACGGAAGAAATGTAGGCTTTTGGTTGCGTACAGGTTCATATTATGCATCTGACAATCCTAATTTTTCAGTCAAGGCGCTTTGTGCATATATTAGTGGTAGTGTAAGTTTAGAGCCTGTTAACACGGAATATGGTCGTTATGTTTTTCCCGCTGCCAATCTGAATCTTTCATCTGTACTTTTTGCCTCAAATGTGCATGTTACTGCCGATGCGGTATCCTTTGGCACAATTCCGACAGACACAGCATTGCGGCTTAGATTTGACGGAAGCGCGAAAAACCTCGGTTCTGCAATGTATAACACAGTGACGGGTAATATCAAGATAGTCAGAGGCAGAAACACGGGGACGGTAACCCTTGTGGTGCAAAACGGTGATGATGCAAACAATTGGTATTACAGCAAGCAAATTACCGCTGACGAAACACTTTGGGCAACCGACATAAAGAATGCCCTCGGCTTACATGACGATATTGATTTATCAAATTGCAAAATTTGGCTGGAAACAACGGAATCAAACGGATTTGTATATGCGGTAAATGCAGACAAAGAACTTGAAAAAATAAATACTGCTTTTGTTACGAAAGACAATTTGATGGCTTCGTTTACGCCATATACCGACGGAACATCTGCAAACATTGCCAAAATCACCTTTGGCAAAAACAGTAATGGTGAAGCACAAGAATGGTATGTTCTCGGCAAAGATAACGATGTGTCGGGAGATAATGTAATCCTCTTTGCCGCCACTCCCATAGCGACCAATCAAGCGTTCAGTGTAAGTACAGACAACAAGACATATAACTATCCGTCGGGAACGGGCTATGGAAATGTATCGGGCAGCATAGAAGTCTATCCAAACCACTACGGTGCAAGTGACCTTCGTACAGCGCTGAATTCTATGGCAACAGATTTACAATATTTCTCCGCAACACAGCAAGGCATGATGAATTCGACCGTAGTATCCACGGATGACGCAAAGAATAATATTGGATATATCACAGTTGATAAGTTGTATGCGCCCTCATCAAATGGGTTCGGGCTCTCTTACAAGGCTTTAAAGGTAGGCACTAATGATAATACCGCAATTATCATGAACAGTTATTGGAGCAGCGGAGATTGGATTCCCCTTCGTGCACCTTGTGCAGATGACAATATCTATACATTGGTTGCGGTGCAGGGACTTTCTGTTGTGGACGGAAACGATGTGACCAACAAAAATGCCGTTCAGCCTGCGTCAAACCTCAACATTTCCAATGTGCTTTTCGCTTCGAGCGCGAAAGCGTCAAAAGCGGGTGTATTGGCAGGTGATATTGCGGCGGATACGCCTATGACTTTAAGACTTAACGGTACAGATAAAGCCATCGGTACAGTTTATTATGACGCAACAAACGGTAAAATTTCGGCACAGAAAGACGCGAATGCAACAGAAGCCGTCTCCCTGGTCATTCAGGGCAATGACGGAACAAAAGACTGGTCGTACAGCGTAAGAATAAGCGACAAAAAAATCGTCACGGCAGAACAAATCAAATATGTTTGCGGCATTGACGATTTGTCCCTTGCAAATTGCAATATATGGCTTGAAACCACCATAGATGATGTGTCTTATGCGAAAACGGCGGAGGCAAAAACCATCACAGAAGAGCCGGAAAAGAATATTGTCATTATTGAAGCCGATATGCACGCCGAGGGTTTCGTTGTCGGTGAAAACACAGTTGCAGACTGCGAAGCGGAGCTTAACACATCGGAAATGTATGTGGTAATCAAAAATATCAACGGCGATGTGCTTACAAACACCGACCTTGTAGGCACAGGCGCAACCATTACCTATTATGACCGCACCACAAACGCGGTGGTCAAAACCGTAACGGTTGTCCTTTACGGCGATGTCGACGGCGACGGACTTGTTGATGCGGCGGATAAAGACGCTGTGATGTTGAAAGCCGTCGGCGCGGCGGAAATTGAAAATGCTTGGTTCTTACAAGCGGCAGATGCCAACCGCGACGGCGTTGTAGACGCGTTTGACGCAGCACTCATCAATCTGCAAATCGCAAACCGCTATCCGATTGTGCAAAAACTGGCGTAACACGACTGACCTTTCGGCTGATATTGTCCTCTGCCTTCATTGGAAGGATGTAACGCATTGCGAGTTGAAAACAAGGAAACAACGCCGGTAAAATGAAGCGGTACAGGGCAGTAAAATAAACGCAGAAAATGAATGAGGTGTTAAATTTGCAAAAAACAGATTATATAACAATCATTTCAAAGAGAAAAAAGGTAATCATTGAAGTTGGTTCGATTCTTTATGTTCTTGCAGATGGAAAAACTACCGAAATTCATATTTCAGGCGATACGGTGTATAAAACGAGAACAGCAATTTCAAAGCTTGAAGAACAACTCGGCGACTGCTTTATAAAGGTGCATCGCGGGTGTATCGTTTCTGCGAAGGCAATCCATGACATTACCGACAGAATTAACCTTGTAAACGGTGAGTCGCTGGAATACGCTCTGCGAAAGAAAAAACAAATCATTGAGCAGTTTCGTGCAATGCAGAAAAACATTATCAGCGGTTTTTCCGAGAAAGGTATTCCCATAACGGCACAGGAATACCGCGCATATTACAAAAGCTTTGATACGCTGCCCTTTGCGTTTACGGATATTGAAATGATATTCAATGAAGAAAGCCGTGCGGTGGATTGGATTTTCCGATACGGCAATGAAGCGCTTTCAAAGCTCGAAGGACTACCGCTTGAAACACTCATTGGCAGTTCTTTCGGCAGTTTGTTTGCGAATATGGATTCCAAGTGGCTGCGCGTTTACGGCCGTTCCACACTTTACGGAGAAACATTGGAAACCATTGATTACAGCCCTGAAATCGATAAGTATATAAAAGTGATTTGTTTCCCCACATTTAAAGGGCATTGCGGCTGTATTCTCTTTGATATTTCGGAAATAGAATTCACTAAAAACAGCATTTCTGCCGATAAAGCGCTTTTATATTATTTGGGTAACTTTTCAAAGCCTGAAAATATATAAAAAACGGATTTTCCCCCTCGTTTGAGGGGGATTTTTCGGTTTAATGTCATTTCACGCCGTTTTAATGTCATTTCACGCCAAGTCTATTGCAAAAATGTATCAAAATGCAATATAATATCATAAATGTTACTTTGCGAAAGTAAAATAATGCAACTTAAAATATGCTCAAAGGAAGAATGAGGTGCGTTAAATGAAAAAACGAATTTTGAGCATACTCCTTGCAGTATGTCTCGTGGTGACGATGTTTCCCATGACAGCGTTATCACTGGGAGAAGACGGTGCGGCTTCGACGGAACAGCCGACGGTGCAATATACCGTACTCAACGGCTCCGGCGGATTTTCTGGCGAAGGTCACGCCAATCTGTTCGACGGAGATGTCACTACAAAATGGTGCGTGACCATGAGAGGCACGCTCTTTGTAATTTTCAAAACGGACTCTCCCGTGTTTGTGAGCGGTTTTGATATTACAACCGCGAACGATAATGCGGAGGAGACCGGAAGAAACCCGAAAAACTGGACGCTTTACGCCTGCAATGATTATTTGGCAGGCGGTTCGCAACCCGAAGAGGGAACAACTGCGTCAAACGATGAGGAAACAACTGCGTCATACGGTGAGGATCCATCATTCATCGATGGTGGGAATACCGGTGCGGTTGATGACTCTTCTGCAACATGGGTGCCGATATACAGCGTTACAAACGATACGGTTTTGCAGGATGTAAACTACACAAAATACAGTTATATCTTTGAAAA
>CAMGGF010000078.1 GCA_946055445.1 uncultured Ruminococcus sp.
AAGGAAATCTCTTTATGAAACTCATTTGTGACACGCAAAAACTCTCTGAAATTTGTTCAAATGTGCAAAGAGCAGTTTCTTCCAAATCCTCGATTCCCGCGATTGAGGGTATTTTGTTACAGGCGGAAGAAAATACGCTGACTTTGACCGGCTATGATTTGGAAGTCGGTATGATTACTTCGATGGAAGCGCGCGTGGAAGAACGCGGCAGCATTATTTTAAATGCGAAAATCCTTTGTGATATTTTGCGAAGCCTTCCCTTTGAAACCGTGCGCATTGAGGCAGATGAGCGACTGACTTGCCGCATTAAAAGCGGCGACGCGGAATTTACGCTGGTTGGTTTTTCCGCCTCGGAATATCCGGAATTGCCGAATGTCGAAAGCGGGTTCCCGATTGTTGTAGACAGCGATTTGTTAAAAGATATGATTCGCAAAACCATTTTTGCAACTGCCGAAAACGATGTGAAAGTCGTGCATACGGGCGTGCGGTTTGAAATTCGGGAACGCAAAATCCGTTTGGTCGCCGTAGACGGTTTCCGTCTTGCTATCCGCAACGAAGAAATTGATTATGACGGCGAAGAAAAAATCTTTGTCGCGCCGAAAAAGACTTTGAACGAAGTTTTGAAACTGAATGCAGGCGAGGACGGCAAAATTTCCGTCAACGTCGGCAAACGCTTTATCGTATTTGAAATCGGCAGTTACCGCATTGTTTCGCGCTTGTTGGAAGGCGAATTTCTCAATTATCAGGCGGCAATTTCGGGCAATATCAACGCAACACTGCGCGTGAATACAAGACAACTCATTCACAGCATCGAGCGTACTTCTTTAATTATTACCGACCGCGCAAAAAGCCCCATTCGCTGTATTTTCGATGAGAATTTGATTCGCATTTCGAGCACAACCGCGCTCGGTACGGCAAATGACCGTCTGCCGTGCGAAGGTTCGGGCGGCAAAATGGAAATCGGCTTTAATAACCGCTATTTGTTAGACGCTTTGCGCGTTTGTGACGCGGACGAAGTCAATGTAAAATTGAGCAGTCCGATTTTGCCGATTCTCATCACGCCCGTCGAGGGTGACGATTTCCTGTTCTTGGTGTTGCCTGTGAGGTTGAAAACCGAATGAAACCGATGAAAATTAAGGCAAAAGTTGTGCCGAAACCGAAAAAACAGGTGGAAATTACCACGGATTTTATCCGTTTAGACGCCGCACTGAAATTAAGTGATGCGGTGCAAACGGGTGGGCACGCAAAAATTGTGATTTCGGAAGAAGAAGTCAAAGTCAACGGCGAAATTTGCACCCAGCGCGGTAAGAAACTCCGCAAAGGGGATAATTTCGAGTTCGCACACAGGATTTATGAGATTGTTTGAGGGATTTTGATGCTTGTAAAACGGTTGCATCTGCAAAACTTCCGCAATTTGGAAGAAATAGAGATTGAACCTGCCGAGGGCGTCAATGTGATTTTCGGCGAAAACGCGCAGGGTAAAACAAATTTGCTCGAAAGCATTTGGCTGTTTACGGGCTGTAAAAGTTTTCGCAGTCACCGTGACCGTGAAATGGTCGGGTTTGACGCGCCGTTTGCCAAAAATGAAATGCGGTTTTTCGCGCACGGCAGAGAACAGGACGCAATTTTATATATCGACCAAAAACGCACCGCGATGAAAAACGGTGTAACTTTAAAATCTCCTGCGGAGTTAATCGGCGATTTTTATGCCGTGGTGTTTGCCCCCACGCATCTCGCGCTTGTAAAAGAAGGTCCGCTGTTTCGGCGGCGGTTTTTGGATACCGCACTGTGTCAGTTAAAACCGAGTTACGCAAAAAGTTTGGCGAAATACAACCACACCTTAACCCAACGCAACGCGCTGTTGAAGGATATTCAGTATCACCCGGAATTGCTCGACACCTTAGAGGCGTGGGACGACCGTCTTTCTTCTTACGGGGCGGCGGTGGTCAGCGAACGCGTGAAATACACTGCGCAATTAAGCGAAAACAGCGCGGAAATTTACGCGGGATTGTCGGGTAACCGTGAAAAGTTAAAAATTAACTATATTAGTAATTTCGGCGGATATGACGGCGACGCATACGCGATAAAAGACCTGTTAAAACAGCGCCTTTTGGATACGCGGCGGGACGATATTTTCAATAAAATGACCGTGGCAGGCCCGCACCGCGACGATTTGAAAATCCACATTCACGCGCTTTCGGCGCGCAGTTCCGCCTCCCAACGGCAAAAGCGCTCTGCCGCGCTTGCAATGAAACTGTCCGAGGCAAACATCATTAAACAGATGACGGATGAAGAACCGATTATTCTTTTGGACGATGTGATGAGCGAATTGGACGAAAATCGGCAGGATTATATTTTAAACCATCTGGGCGGCAGGCAAGTGTTCATTACCTGCTGTGACCCAACTGCGGTATTGCGGCTTTGTGAGGGCAGAACCTTTCACATGGAGGAAGGGCGGGTGCTTTGATGTATCTCGACATCGGCGGCGAAACCCTTTTGCGTACGGAAAATATTCTCGGCATTTTTGATTTGGACAACACCACCGTCAACAAGGCAACGCGCGAATATCTGAACGATGCCGAAAAAACGGGGTTTTCCAAAACCGTTTCTTATGATTTGCCGAAATCCTTTTTGGTCACGGTGGAGAAAAATGACCGTTTTGTGTATATTTCTCCCCTTTCCACAGCGACAATTTTAAAGCGGTTAAACGGATAGATAATTTTTGTCTATTTTGAAATATAGGATTGTTTTATACCCCTGTAAATTGGGGTTTGTATGACAAACCGTAGGGGCGTGCATTGCGCGCCCGTTTGTAGGGGCGATTCACGGATCGCCCGCCCGTGGGCTTTTATGGAGTTTTACGGAACGACACCGAGGTCGTTCCCTACGCGTTGTCATTCTGAGCCGTCAGGCGAAGAATCTCGTTTTCGATACACTTTTCTTTTGAGATCCTTCGCTATCGCGCAGGATGACAAATTACCCCTACAACCCCCGATTTGCACACATTTCCATTCGAGAGGATATGGAAAGAACAGTACAAAGTAAACCTACGATTTGCCGTCGCGCAGTCGCGACCATTCGAGAGGATACAGTAAAAAATACCAACACAGTAAACTTACGATTAAAAAAACGGAGGCAATATATGGAGAACGAAGTTTTGCACACGGCGGCAACCGAAGAACAAATGGATACCGTTGTGACCGAGGAATACGGTGCGGACCAAATCCAAGTGTTAAAAGGCTTGGAAGCGGTGCGCAAACGCCCGGGTATGTATATCGGTTCCACGGGGCCGAAGGGCCTGCACCATTTGGTTTACGAAATTGTCGACAACTCGGTGGACGAAGCGTTGGCGGGCTACTGCACCCACATTGAAGTGGAAATTTTGCCCGACAATGTCATTACCGTGCGTGACAACGGCCGCGGCATTCCCGTGGATATGAACGAGGAAGAGGGTCTGCCTGCCGTGACGGTCGTTTTGACCGTGTTGCACGCCGGCGGTAAATTCGGCGGCAGCGGCTACAAGGTTTCGGGCGGTTTGCACGGCGTCGGTTCGTCGGTTGTAAACGCGCTTTCCGAATGGTTTGAAATCGAGGTCAGCCGTCAGGGGCATATTTATCACCAACGCTTTGAACGCGGCGATATTATGACCGATTTGACCGTCATCGGCGACACCGACCAAACCGGTACTTTCATTAAATTCAAAGCGGACGCCGAGGTGTTTACAGAAACCACCGAATATGAATATGAAGTGTTGGAGCGCAGACTGCGCGAGCAGGCGTTTTTGAACGCGGGGCTGTCGATTACATTGACGGACAAACGCAACCCCGGCGATATTCAATCCGAGGAATTCTGCTACGAGGGCGGGATTCGCTCGTTTGTGGAATATATTAACGAAAGCCGCGGGCTTACCACCGTGCATGACGATGTGATGCACTTCACCACCGTAAACGGCGACAAGAGCGCCGAGGTAGCGGTGTCTTACAATGACGGCTATAACGAAATTATTTTGAGTTTTGCCAACGATGTGCGCACCGTAGACGGCGGTACGCACGAACAGGGCTTTAAAACCGCGCTTACGCGTGTGTTCAACGATTACGGCAAAAAGTTCGGTCTTTTGAAAGAGGCGGACAAAAAACTGTCGGGCGAAGATGTGCGCGAGGGCTTGACTGCCGTCATCAGCGTAAAACTGACAGAGGCAGAGTTTGAGGGGCAAACCAAGAGCAAACTCGGCAACACCGAAATGACCGGCGTTGTTTCCAAAATGATTTATGACAAAATGATGACCTATTTTGAGGAAAATCCGAGCGTGGCGAAGGCGATTTTCAACAAAGCGCTGGACGCCTCACGCGCGAGAGAAGCGGCAAGAAAAGCGCGTGACAATGCGCGCAGAAAATCCGCACTCGAAAGCAATTCCCTGCCCGGCAAACTTGCCGACTGCACCGACAAAAACCCCGAAAACACCGAAATTTACATCGTAGAGGGCGACTCGGCAGGCGGCTCGGCAAAAGAGGGGCGCGACCGCAATATTCAGGCGATTTTGCCGCTGTGGGGCAAGATGCTCAATGTCGAAAAAGCGCGTGTCGATAAAGTCATCGGCAACGACAAATTAACCCCCGTCATTACGGCGCTGGGCACGGGCATCGGCGACGATTTTGACATTACAAAACTGCGGTATCACAAAGTGGTTATTATGGCGGATGCCGATGTGGACGGTGCGCATATCCGCACCCTGCTTTTAACCTTCTTCTTCCGCTATATGCGGCCGTTGATTGAGCAAGGGTATGTGTATATTGCACAGCCGCCGCTGTTCAAAGTTTCCAAAGGCAAAAAGCATATGTACGCGTTTTCCGATGAAGAACGCGACCGCCAAATTGCAGAACTGGGCGGCAGTTGCGATGTGCAGCGATACAAAGGTCTTGGTGAAATGGACCCCGAACAGTTGTGGGAAACCACAATGAACCCCAATTTCCGCACGATGTTGCGCGTGAGTTTGGAGGACGCGATGGAGGCGGACGAAACCTTCTCCATTTTGATGGGCGACAAGGTCGAGCCGCGCCGCCTGTTCATTGAAAAGAACGCAAAATATGTGCAGAATTTGGATGTGTGAGGAATAAAAAATGAAAAAACAGCAAAATGAGCACCGTGAGGAATACATCCCGTTTGAACAGCAGAAAATCGTCAATGTGGAAATCAACAAGGAGATGAAAAAATCCTTTTTGGATTACTCCATGGCGGTTATCGTTTCGCGTGCGCTGCCCGATGTGCGTGACGGTTTAAAACCCGTACACCGCCGTATTCTTTACACGATGTATGAAAACAATCTGTATCCCGAAAAAGCATACCGCAAGTGCGCCGACACCGTCGGTGCGGTTTTGGGGCGCTATCACCCCCACGGGGACGCGTCTGTATATGACGCGATGGTGCGTTTGGCGCAAAGTTTCTCTATGCGCTATATGCTTGTTGACGGGCACGGCAACTTCGGTTCGGTGGACGGCGACCCGCCCGCCGCTTACCGTTATACAGAGTCGAGAATGAGCAAAATCTCCATGGAAATGCTCACGAATATCGACAAAGACACCGTCGATTTTATGCCGAACTATGATGACCGCTTGAAAGAGCCGGTGGTTTTACCGTCGCGCTTCCCGAACCTTTTGGTTAACGGCTCAACGGGTATCGCCGTCGGTATGGCGACCAACATTCCGCCGCACAATATGCGGGAGGTCATTGACGGCATCAATGTGTTAATTGACAACCCCGACGCGACGCTGGAAGAAATTATGGAGTGCATCAAAGGCCCCGACTTCCCCACCGCAGGCATCATTATGGGGCGTGCGGGCATTCGCGCGGCATACGCCACGGGGCGCGGCAAAATCACCTTGCGCGCCCGTGCGGAAATTGTCGAAAACGAGAAAACAGGCAGATTTTCCATCGTTGTAACGGAACTGCCCTATCAGGTCAACAAGGCGCGTCTGATTGAAAGCATTGCCGACTTGGTGAAAGACAAACGCATCGAGGGCATTGCCGACATCAATGACTATTCCAGCCGCGAGGGTATGCGTATGGTCATTGACTTAAAGCGCGACGCAAACCCGCAGGTGGTGCTCAATCACCTGTTCCAATACACGCAACTGCAAATTTCCTACGGCATTATTCAGTTGGCACTCGTAAACGGCGAACCGAAAACCCTGACTTTAAAGGAAATTTTACAGAAATACATTGATTACCAATGTGAAATCGTCACGCGCAGAACGAAGTATGAACTGAAAAAAGCGCAGGACAGAGAGCATATTTTGGAAGGGCTTGCCAGAGCCATTGACATTGTGGACGAAATCATTGCCACCATTCGCGCCTGTAAGGGCGGCACGCCCGAGGCAAAAGTTGCGATTATGGAAAAATTCGGCTTTGA
>CAMGGF010000079.1 GCA_946055445.1 uncultured Ruminococcus sp.
GCACGCTTTTGTTAAACAGCGCGCCGCCCTGCACCACGCGGTGCCCGACTGCGGTAATTTCCGAGATGTCGTCAATCACTTTGCTCTCGCCCGCGGTTAAAAGGTCTTTCACCACATGGAAAGCCGCCGTGTGATTTGCCATTGGGACAAGTTTGTCCTTCACCTTGACCTCGTTGCCGTTCGGATAGTGCGTATAGGAAACGCAACTTTTTTCCTCGTCTTTCACGCGTTCACAAATGCCTTTTGCAATGAGTTGTTCGTTTTCCATATCAATTAACTGATATTTTAACGATGAACTGCCTGCATTGATAACCAGGATTTTCAAAAAAACTCCCCCAAACAAATTAAACTTGCAAGAATTTACAGTTTAGACTATTATATACTTATTATATTGGAATTTCAAGAGTAAAGAGGAAGTTTTTCTATGGCAATCGCAGGGGTTATTGCAGAGTTTAATCCGTTTCATAACGGGCATCTCCATTTGCTGTCCGAAGCGCGCAAAATTGCGCCGGACGGCGTTGTTGTTGTGCTCGGCGGCAATTTCACCCAACGCGGAGAGCCGGCTTTGTATGACAAGCACTATCGCGCCGCGGCGGCACTGCGGGGCGGTGCGGATTTGGTGTTGGAATTGCCGATTGCGTTTTCCCTCTCTTCTGCGCCGATTTTTGCACGGGGCGGCGTGTCGGTTTTATCTGCTTTGGGATTGGTGGATACACTCGTCTTTGGCAGTGAATGCGGGGATTTTTCGCGTCTTTCATTGGCGGCAGACGCCGTGGACGATGCGCGTGTGCAAACGGAATTGCAAACGCTTTTGCAAAAGGGACTTGTGTTTCCCGCCGCGCGCGAAGCGGCAGTGCGTGCGGTGTTCGGCGGTGATATTGCCGATGTTCTGCACAGCCCGAATGACATTTTAGGCGTGGAGTATTTGCGTGCCGCGTGGGCGTGCAAAGCGGTGTTTCGGTGCGTGCCCGTGCCGCGAATCGGCAATGCACACGATGCAAATGCGCCTTGCGGGGCGTATGCCTCTGCCACGCTGTTGCGCGAAAATATACGGGCGGGGAAGACCGTGCAAGCGTTTATGCCGCAAAACGCCTATGCAATTTTGCAAACGGCACTCAAGCGTCGCGAAGCGCCGTCCGATTATGCAAAACTGGATACCGCCGTGCTTGCATTTTTGCGCACCGCGACACCCGCTGATTTTTTCGATGTACCTGATGTGTCCGAGGGAATAGAAAACCGTATTCTCGCCGCCGCAAAAACGGCAAAAACGCTGTGGGAGGTGTTCGATACCGCCAAAACCAAACGGTATACGCACGCACGCATTCGCCGCGTGGTACTTTGCGCTTTTTTGGGGCTGAAAACGGATTTACAGCAAAACGGCGTGCCGTATTTGCGCGTTTTGGGCTTTACCGCGCGCGGAAAATCGCTGTTGCGCGCTGCACGCGAAACGGCAAAATTGCCGATTGTCATGCGTGCCGCCGACCTCGGTAAATGTACGCCCGAAGCGCAAAAACTGTTCGAAGCAGAATGCAAGTCTACCGACATTTTCAATCTGACTTTACCGCAAATTAAGCCTTGCGGTACCGAAATGACGGACAATTTGGTGCAAATTTGAATTTTTTTGCAACTACACTTGCATTTTTACAAGTTTTTGCTTGATTTTACCCGTGAAAAGTCTATAATAGAAACGATTGCAAAAACGGAATGAGAAGGAATGAAAAATGAACGAGTCATTGCTTGCCAAAATGGATGAAAATTTGCGCAGGCTGTCAAAAGGGCATAAAAAAATTGCCGCGTATATCCAAGAGAATTATGACAAAGCGGCATTTATGACGGCCGCCGCGTTGGGGCAAAAAGTCGGCGTGAGCGAGTCTACGGTGGTGCGCTTTGCCACGGAACTCGGGTTTCAGGGGTACCCCGCACTGCAACGCGAATTGCAGCAGATGATTAAGTCGAAACTGACCGCCGTACAGCGTATGGAGGTGTCACAAAGTCTCATCGGTGACGGCGACATCATCAACAGTGTGCTGACAGGCGATATCGAGTTAATCCGCGAAACAGCGGAACGCACCTCGCGCGAAGATTTTAAGCGTGCACTTGAAGCCATCAACCACGCCAAGCGGATTTATATTTTGGGCGTTCGCTCGTCGGCGGCGCTTGCGTCTTTTTTGGCATTTTATTTTAATTTGGTGTTCGATTCGGTTGTGTTGGTCGATACTTCCAGCGCGTCGGAAATGTTCGAGCAGATGTTCCGCATTGATGAAAACGATGTCTGTATTGCGATAAGTTTCCCGCGGTATTCGAAACAAACGGTCAACGCACTGCGCTTTATTGCAGACCGAAAAGCGAAAATCATTGCCATTACCGACACGGAAAAATCTCCCATTGCTTCTTTTGCAAATTATTTGCTTGTCGCGCGCAGTGATATGGCGTCGGTGGTGGATTCTTTAACCGCACCCTTAAGCCTAATAAATGCCTTAATTGTCGGCGTAACGCTTTCGCGCCGTGAAGAGGTATATAACAATTTCAATAAATTAGAGGGCATTTGGGACGAATACCAAGTCTATGAAAAAACGGAGGAATCACCAACGGATGCAACCTAAAAAAGTGCTGGTGGTCGGCGGCGGCGCCGCAGGATGCTTTGCGGCAGGTACGGCGGCGGAAAATAATGCCGAAGTCCTGTTGTTGGAGCGCAACGCCAAAATCGGCAGAAAACTGATGATCACGGGCAAAGGGCGTTGCAATGTCACCAACAACACGGACGAAGTGGATACTTTAATTCGCAACATTCCTGCAAACGGACGGTTTTTATACAGCGCCTTTTCAAACTTTATGCCGCAGGATACAATAGACTTTTTCGAGGACTACGGCGTGAAACTCAAAACCGAACGCGGCAACCGTGTATTTCCCGAAAGCGACCGCGCGGCGGATATTGTCGATGCACTCGACCGTTGGCTTTCGGAAAACGGCGTTCGCAGAATACAGGCGCGTGTTACGGAGTTGCTGACAGAAAACGGCGAAATAAAAGGCGTTAAAACCGAAACGGGCGACACATATTTCGCGGATTGTGTAATTTTGGCAACCGGCGGCAAATCTTACCCGAAAACCGGCTCAACGGGTGACGGTTATACGCTTGCGAAAAGTGTAGGACACACGGTAACGCCGTTGCGCCCGTCTTTGTCGGCACTTGTCTGCCGTGAGGGGTTTTGCAGTGATTGTATGGGGTTGTCCCTTAGAAATATTGCGCTGACGGTGAAAGATACCAAAACGAACAAGACCGTTTATACCGATTTCGGGGAAATGCTGTTTACGCATTTCGGTGTTTCCGGCCCCGTTATTTTGTCAGCAAGCGCGCATATGCGCGAAATGGAACCTGCGCGGTATCATTTATTTGTGGATTTAAAACCCGCGCTGTCGCTTGAAAAAGTAGATGCGCGCATTTTGCGCGATTTCGGAGAAAATCAGAACAAAGCGATTGCAAATGTGTTGCCGCTGTTACTGCCGCGCGCGCTTGTGCCCGTGGTTTTGCGGCTGTCGGGCATTCGCCCGAATGAAAAGGTCAATCAAATCACGAAAGCACAGCGGCAAGCGTTGTGCAATACTGTAAAGTCCTTATCCTTAACAGTCATTGACTTCAATGATATCAAGGAAGCAATCGTTACTTCGGGCGGAATTTCCACTGCGGAAATCAACCCGAAAACAATGGAAAGCAAACTGTGTAAAGGTTTATACCTTGTCGGAGAATTGCTCGATTGTGACGCCTATACAGGTGGATTTAACCTGCAAATTGCCTTTTCTACGGGGCGGCTTGCAGGGCACGCGGCAAGCGGCGTAGATTTTTAAACAAAAAGGAGACTGTTTCAATGAATGTTGCCATTGACGGCCCCGCAGGCGCGGGGAAGAGCACCATTGCCCGTGCGGCGGCAAAGGAATTGGGCTTTGTTTATGTGGATACAGGCGCGCTGTACCGCGCCATCGGCGTATATTCTTTGCGGTGTGCGTCAGATACAAAAAATCCCGAAGCGGTGGCAAATACCTTGCCGCACATTCGCGTGGAACTGCAATTTCAAGACGGCGTACAGCATGTGCTGTTAAACGGGGAGGATGTGTCCGAAGAAATCCGTACCCCGCAAGCCTCTATGGCGGCGTCGGATGTGTCGGCGGTGCCTGCCGTGCGGCAGTTTTTGTTTGATTTACAGCGGGATATCGCCGCGAAAAACGACTGCATTATGGACGGGCGCGACATCGGCACGGTGGTTTTGCCGCATGCAGAGGTGAAAATCTTTTTAACCGCATCGCCCGAAGCACGCGCCATGCGCCGTTTTAAAGAATTGCAGGAAAAGGGCGCGACCGATACGTATGAAACGGTGCTTGCCGATTTAAAACAGCGCGATTATAATGACTCGCATCGCGCTGTGGCACCCTTAAAGCCTGCCGCAGACAGCGTTTTGGTCGACACTTCCGCGCTGACGCTCCCGCAGTCGGTGGAAAAAGTTTTAGAGGTAATTAAGGAGAAACTTTAAAAAATGGATTCTGTTTACGATTTTTCCAAGGTGAAAGAATATAAAACCTACACCGCGTTAAAACCGGTGGCGGCGGTGGTGTGCAAAACCGTGCAAAAATGCACCTATGTCGGTAAGGAAAATATCCCGAAAACCGGCGGATTTATTTTGGCGTGTAACCACCAAAGCACTTTTGACCCCATCGCCTTGGGCGGCGCAGGCGTACGCGTTGTGCACTTTATGGCAAAAGAAGAATTGTTCGAAAACAAGGCACTCGGCACATTTTTAACGCATATGAACGCCTTTCCCGTGGTGCGCGGCAAAGGGGATATGACGGCGGTGAATTTCGCAGAGGAGATTATCCGCAACGGTTGGGTTTTGGGCATTTTCCCCGAGGGCACGCGTTCCCCGGATTATAAGCCGATGCGCGCAAAATCGGGTGTTGCGCTGATTGCGAAACAGACGGGCGCCGATGTGTTGCCTGCCGCGATTTATACGGATACCGAATACAAACGCGGCACGAAACTCACCGTGCGCTTCGGCACATTGATTAAAAACGAAGAATTTGGGTTTACGGACGAGGTGAAATCCCGCGAATTAAAGGATGCCTCGCGCCGTATTATGGACGAAATCACGGCGCTTTGGGAGGAAGGACATTGCAAAAAATAACGCTTGCAAAAACCGCAGGCTTTTGTTTCGGCGTAAACCGTGCGGTCAATCTGCTGGAAAATTTGGTGGAAAACGGTGAAAAAGCGTGCACATTGGGGCCGATTATTCACAATCCGCAAGTGATTTCCCATTTTGAAAGCCACGGTGTGCGCGTGATAGACAGCCCCGACGATTGCCGTTTGGACGAAACTTTGGTGGTGCGTACCCACGGCGTCGAAAAAGAGGTGCTTTCGGCAGTCGAAGAAAGCGGCAGACCGTTTTTGAACGCCACCTGCCCGTTTGTCACGAAAATTCATAAAATCGTGCGTGAAAATTCCACGCCCGAAAATGTCACTTTAATTGCGGGCGACAGCCGCCACCCCGAAGTCGTCGGCATTCGAAGTTATTGTAACGGGCGCTCGTTTGTGTTCAATTCTTACGAAGAACTGCTTTCCATTCTCGAAAATCACCCGAATTTAGACGAAAACGGGCTGATTTTGGTCTCACAGACCACTTTCAGCACAAATTCTTTTAAAAAATGTGTAAAAAAAATAAAAATGGTATATACAAATGCCGTAATTTTTGATACAATATGTAGTGCGACTGAGGAAAGACAGGCGGAAGCGCAAAAACTTTCGCTCGAAAACGATGCGATGCTCATCATCGGCGGCAGGCAAAGTTCCAACACCGCCAAGTTGAAAGCCGTTTGCGAAGCCAACTGTCCGACTTTTTTGATAGAAACCGCCCAGGAGTTGAATGGCATTGACCTGTCACGGTTTCACGCAGTCGGTGTTACTGCGGGTGCGTCAACGCCCGACAGTATAATTAAGGAGGTACTAAAAACAATGTCTGAAAATCTCAATCAAACACAGGCAGAATTAGTTGAAAAGGAGGAGTCTGCGATGTCTTCTGAAGCAACCAGCTTTGCCGATATGCTTGAAGAATATATAGATACAAGCTCCGACCAAAAGGTCGTAGGTCATGTCGTCGCGGTTACACCGACCGAAATTCAGGTCGAAATCACCGGCAGAAAGCACACCGGCTATGTTTCCGCAGCAGAATACAGTAACGACCCCACAGCCGATATGACGAAAGAAGTCAAAGTCGGCGATGAGTTGAA
>CAMGGF010000080.1 GCA_946055445.1 uncultured Ruminococcus sp.
CGTCGGTGATGTCCGCGTCGCCCGCCTTGCCGTCGGGATTTTCTTTTAAGCGCATTACATTGGTGTACGCCGCCACCGCCTGTGCTTTGAGCGCTTCGGTCGGCGTGTCCGGCGGCAGTTCGCACGCAAGGCAACCGACCAAATATTCTACCGTGTCGGTTTCCACAATATTGCCGCTTGCCGCCTGTAAAACGGTGACCGTGTCGGCCTTTTCGTTTTTCGTGTGTGCGGTATTGTCTTTTGCTTCGTCATTTGAAAATGCGGCGAAGCCTGCCTGCACCGTATCGGTGAGCCGCCCCGAAAAATCAAACACCAATACAGGCAATGTGAACAGCAAAATGGCGAGCAGGCTGCATAAAACACCGAAAATCCGCATAAACTTTCCCTCACTTCTTTGATTTTATTGACTTTGCATAAAAATTGAGATACAATATTATATCTGTTAAAAGGGATAGTACGGCAAAAAGCCGTTTCCGTGATACTGTATGAATAACCCTTGCAAAGGAGGTCTTTCGGGTATGGCTGACTATATTTCTCCGATTGACAATGAATCTCTTTCTACTTTATGCGAAGAATTATTAAAAAATAACCGCATTTCTCCCGAGGATTATCGCCGTTTTGATGTGAAGCGCGGGCTTCGGAACGCCGACGGCACGGGTGTAATGACGGGGCTGACGCGTATTTGCGCGGTGGAAGGGTATTATATTGATGACGGCGAGCGTGTGCCCAAGGACGGCAGACTCGTCTACCGCGGCATTGATATGAGCGAAATCGTCAAAAACTGTCAGACGGAAAACCGTTTCGGTTTCGAAGAAGTGGCGTGGCTGTTGCTGTTCGGCGATTTGCCCACGCAAAAACAGTTGGACCGCTTTTCGTCGCTTTTGGCGGAATGCCGCGAACTCCCGGACGAATTTATTGAAGATATGATTATGAAAGCACCCTCGCCCGACATTATGAACAAAGTCGCGCGGTCGGTGCTGGCGCTGTATTCGTTTGACGAAAACCCTGACGATACTTCTCTTGAAAATGTTTTGCGGCAGTCCGTGCAGTTGATGGCGCAAATCCCGACGATTATGGCGTATGCTTATCAGGTCAAACGCCGCGCGTATGACCATAAAAGTATGTATATCCACCAAAACGATAAATCGTTGAAAACCGCCGAATCGATTTTGCATTCCATTCGTTCCGACCGCAAATTTACGGACGAGGAAGCAAAACTTCTGGATATTTGTATGATTATCCATGCCGAGCACGGCGGCGGTAACAACTCCACGTTTACCACGCGCTGTATTTCCTCGTCGGGCACGGATACCTATTCCGCAATCGCAGCAGGGATAGGTTCTTTGAAAGGACCGAAACACGGCGGCGCGAATATCAAAGTGCATAAAATGGTTGACGATATGAAGGCCCATATCAGCGACCCCACAAATGAAGGGCAGGTCGCCGATTATCTTGCGAAAATCATTCAAAAACAGGCGGGCGACGGCTCGGGGCTTATCTACGGTATGGGGCACGCGGTGTATACGCTTTCCGACCCGCGCGCGGTGATTTTGAAGGAAAATGCACGCAGTTATTCTCAAAAATGCGGTTTCCAAGACGATTTCCGCACGCTGGAACTGATTGAGCAACTCACACCGGAACTGTTTTTGAAATACAAAGGTGAAAAGAAAAAAATCTGTGCCAATGTGGATTTGTATTCGGGGCTTATCTACGATATGTTGCGTATCCCGCAGGAACTGTTTACGCCGCTGTTCATGTCGGCGCGTATTGCGGGCTGGTCGGCGCACCGCATTGAGGAACTGACCTCCGGCAGTCGCATTATGCGCCCCGCATATAAAAATGTATCTTTGCCGCGGCGGTTTGTGCCCATCAGCGAAAGAATAGATAATCATTCCGCCCCTGCGGAGTACATTCCGCCCGAAGAACGGTAAAAACGAAAAGAGGAAAAACCATGCAGAAGAAAAACGGTCGCAAATTTGCGAGTATAGATGAAAAAGCGTTGGCGGCGGCACTCGGGATTTGTCTTTTGGCGGCAATTCCGTTGCGTACCGTGCAGTTGTTTACCAATATGGAATATTACACGGGCTTTTTTGAAAAAGTGGATTGGACGGTGTATGTCGTCTATGCCGTGTTTGCCGTGGCTGCCGTCGCATTGGCGATTTTGCCTGCGCTTTCGGCAAAAATCCCCGCTTCACGCCCCGTCATGCAAAAGAATAAAGCGATGGCACTCGGCGCATTCGCCTTTGCGGCGGGCATTGCTTACGATGTGGCGTTCGGTTTGGTCAAACTGTTGCGCACATTGCAAGGGATCAACACGAAAGGCGTGCTGACGGCGCTGTTTACCAACGGTATGCTTGCGTTGATTTTACAAGTTGTTTGCGGCATAGCGGCGTGTATTTTTATGGTGTTGGTGGGGCTTGCGTATATCGGCGAAAAAGCCACTTACGGCGAATACCGCCTGCTTGCGCTGATGCCGCTGTTTTGGACGCTGTTCCGTCTTGTGGCGCGGTTTATGACCAAAATCAGTTTCACTATGGTTTCCGAACTGCTTTTGGAACTCGCTATGCTTTGCTTTATGATGCTGTTTATGCTGTCTTTCGCCCGCGTATCTGCGCAAATTGCGCAAAAAGGCGAAATGAAAAAAGCATTTTGTTACGGGCTTCCTGCGGCATTCTTTGCGCTGACCATCGGCGTGACCAGACTGATCTGCACCGTCGGCGGCAGAACGGAACTGCTGGCGGACGGTTTCCCGTTCTCGCTTGCAGACCTCGGTTTCGGTATTTTTGTCGCGATATATCTGTATATACATATGCATTGCGGTCGCCCTGCGTCGGAAGATGACAACCTGCCCGATGTGTATGACGCGCCCGAACATCGTCCCGATGACGAGCGTTTGGACGAAAACTTTTTAGAGGAGTAAGCGCAATTTGCTTTTTTTACAGAATGTGCAGACAGCCGCTATGCAGGTTGCAATCCTGTATGTGTTGGTTGCTGTCGGCTTTGTGTGTGACAAAACGGGGCTGTATACCGAAAAAGCGGCAAGACTGACCAATGATTTGCTGTTTTATATTGTAACGCCCGCGATTATCGTGCAGTCTTTTACCGCCATGGCGTATTCGCCCGAAACCTTAAAAAAACTGCTGTTTTCTTTTTTCGGCGGCACGCTGTTGCATATTTTGGCCATTCTTATCTCTTTGCCGTTTTTTAGAAAAGGCGAAAAACGCACGGCGAATGTGTATAAATTTGCGTGTGTGTACGGCAATGTCGGTTATATGGCGTTGCCGTTGGCGGCCGCCGTGCTCGGGGAAGAAGGCGTGTTCTTCTGCTCGGGCGTGCTCATTCCGTTTAATATTTTTGCGTTTACCCACGGCGTGCGGTTGATGTCGGGCACTTCTTCGGAAAAAACAGGCTTTCAAATGAAATGGTTGCTGTTAAACCCCGGTGTCATTTCGGTGCTTATCGGGTTGCCGCTGTTTTTGCTCGGCGTGCAGTTGCCGCGCATTTTGGCAGAGCCGGTTTCTTATATTGCAAGCCTCAATACACCGCTTGCGATGCTGATGTTCGGCACCTATCTTGCCAAAACCGATTTGCGGCAAATGTTTTTTCGTAAGGAAACCTATTTGGTGGCAGTGCTCAAATTGATTGTTCTGCCGGCGGCAATGCTTTTGAGTTTGCGGCTGTTGGGCGTGACGGGCGTGCTTTGCACGGCGCTGATTATTTCGGCTTCCGCGCCCACGGCGAACAATACCGTAATGTTTGCCACAAAATACGGCAAGGATACCGCCGCGGCATCGCAGACGATTGCCGTTGTGAGTTTCCTTTCCGTCTTGACAATGCCTTTATTTATTGCCATTTCGCAGTTGTAAAACTTTTCGGTGCAAACGGAGGTGTTTTTTATGAAAATGAAGTTGATTGTTGCCATTGTAAACAGTGAGGACGCGCCTGCGGTGCTGTCGGAATTGACCGCATCCTCTTTCAGCGTCACGAAACTTTCCACTTCGGGCGGCTTTTTGCGCACGGGGAATGTGACGATGTTAATCGGCGTAGAAGAAAATAAAGTGAAAGACGCACTTTCGATTATTGAGGAATTCAGCAGTCGCAGAACACAGCAGGTGCCCGTGAATTCAACCTACATAGGAGATTCTTTGATTTCCGTGCCGGTGGAAGTCACCGTCGGCGGCGCTACGGTGTTTGTGCTGGATGTGGAGCAGTTTTATAAAGTATGAGTTTTGAGAATTTTCCGCTTTCAAAGGGCGACGGGCGTTTCCTGGAAACCCGCGCAAAAACGCATACCCTGCCGCAGACTTTGCTTTTAGAGGGCGGCGAAGAAACCGTGCGCCGCACATTGGCAAAGCAGATGGCGGCGGCGATTGTGTGCCGCGATAAAACCAACGCGCCGTGCGGGGTGTGTCTTGCTTGTAAAAAATGCGCGTCGGGCAACCATCCGGATATCTCCGTGTTTGCGCCCGAAAAGAAAAATGCACAGTTCAAGGTCGAGGTTTGCCGCCAAATTCGGCAGGATGCGTTTGTGGTGCCGAATGACGGCGACTGCAAAGTCTATATTTTAGAGGACAGCCAAAATATGAACGACAGCAGTGAAAATGCCCTGCTGAAAATTTTGGAAGAACCGCCGCGCGGGGTGTACTTCATTTTGACCTGTGACAGCCGTGCGTCGATGCTTTCGACGGTGCTTTCCCGTGCAACAACCGTATCGCTTACGGGGGACTGCACGCCGTTTTCCGAGGAAACCGTGCAAACGGCAACGGCATTGGCAGAAGCGCTTTGCAAGGACAGCGAGTGGGAACTGCTGTGTGCGTGCGCCGCATTAAAAAAAGAACGCGAGGAAATCCGCAGTGTGCTGTTGTGCCTTTGCGATATCTTGACCGAGGCACTCTGTGTCAAAAGCGGCGGCACAGGCGGCGAAGCGGCGAAAGCCCTTGCAGGGAAGCGCACAAAAGAGAAATTGTACGCCGCGCAAAAGGAGACAGAGGCGCTTTTGCAAAGTGCCGCACGCAACGCAAACACCAATCTCTTGCTGACAGGGGTTTGTTACCGTCTGCGGCAGGCAATGGAACATAAGTGAGAGCCAAAAAGGAGAAGATGATGGCAGAAGTAGTTGGAATTCGGTTTAAAGAAGTCGGGAAAGTATATTACTTTGACCCCGACGGTATGCAGTTTAAAAAAGGCGACCGCGCGGTGGTGGAAACGGCGCGCGGCGTGGAATGCGGCGAAATCGCAATGGAAAACCGCGAGGTGGACGACAGCGAAATCGTGAAGCCCTTAAAACGCATTGTGCGCCCCGCAAACGAAAACGATTTGCGTGCGGTGCGCGAAAACCGCGAAAAAGAGAAAAAGGCGTTTGCGATTTGCGAAGAAAAAATCCGCGCGCATCATTTGGATATGAAACTCGTGGATGTGGAATACACTTTTGACGGCGGTAAAATTCTGTTTTATTTCACCGCCGACGGGCGCGTGGATTTCCGCGAACTCGTGAAAGATTTGGCGGGCGTGTTCCGCACCCGTATCGAACTGCGGCAAATCGGCGTGCGTGACGAGTCGAAAATGGTCGGCGGGTTCGGTATGTGCGGCAGACCGTTTTGTTGCAGTACCTTTTTGGGTGATTTTCAGCCCGTTTCCATTAAAATGGCAAAGGAACAGGGGCTGTCCTTAAATCCCGTGAAAATCAGCGGCACCTGCGGGCGTTTAATGTGCTGTTTAAAATATGAACAAGAGGCGTACGAGCATCTTTTACGGCATACGCCGAAAGTCGGTGCGGTTGTGGATACCCGCGAGGGCAGAGGCACCGTGGTTGAAAACAACCTGCTGACGGGTATGCTCAAAATCCGATTGGACCGCCGCCCCGATGCCGCGCCCGTGGTGATTGAACGCCACGAAGTCAAACTCATTCGTGACGCGCAAATCCGTGTGGACAAGTCCGAATTGGAGTCCTTAAAAGGAATTGAGTAAAAAAGACTTGCTATTTTAAAAAATTGTGTTAGAATGTAGATAAATTCTGAAAGGGAGGTCACGAAAATGGCATATCATATTTCCGACGATTGCATCTCCTGCGGCGCTTGCGCGGCAGAATGCCCGGTTGAGGCGATTTCCGAAGGGGACAGCAAATATGTTATCGACGCAGACACTTGCATCGATTGCGGCAG
>CAMGGF010000081.1 GCA_946055445.1 uncultured Ruminococcus sp.
AAATATACCGTTTTAAACCATATCGGGTTCGGCTCTCCTCACCTTAGGGTAACGGCGATAATCCTAACCCGTCAAAAATGCAGTATTCAAGCGATATTTGTCGCTTTCGCTGTTGCCTTGCGAAAGCAAGGCTGCCATCTCAAGACAACAAATCTCATCTTTACTCCTTGCATTTTTGATGCTTTGCAGTTTATCGTGTGCAGATTTGGTCTTAATCGAGGCACAAAACGCAGTTAATCCTTTCGGATTAACGAGTATTTTAACGAAGAGTAAGGGCAAATCCGCCACGAGAAACCGTGGTTCGGATTATTACCGTTACCCTACCGTAAAGACCGCCGTTCGGCGGTTTTTTGATTTCAATTTTCGGTGAATTTTCGCCATTTTTGCCGTATTCGCGGTTTTGTTGATTGACAAGCATTGTATTTTTATGTATTCTATTGATATGCGGACAAACCGATACGGACACAGGGGGAAAATACAGATGGCAAAAACCACCGGCGATTTGATGGACGCGTTGCAATATCCTGAACAACCGATACAAGCATATTTGACGGAACATGCCGACGCGATGATTGATATAGATTTGAAAGCGTTTTGGCATGAACTGGTGCAGCGTTCCGGCATGTCAAAATCCGATATCATCAACAAGTCCGATTTCGGGTATGTTTACTTTTACGATGTGATTAACGGCAAAAAGAACCCCTCCCGCGATAAAATCGTCAAACTGATTTTGTCGATGCAATTAACCTTAGAGGACTGCCAAACAGCGTTGAAATACTGCGGTCGGTCAATTTTGTATCCCCGTGTAAAGCGGGACAGTATTCTCATTTACGGGCTTGTACACCGTCTTTCCGTCTTTGAGGTTTCTGAAATGCTCGAAGCAAACGGCGAGGCAGAGTTAAAATGAAACAGGACACGCTCGATTCGCTTTCTCGCTATATTGACAGTATACTCGCCCAAGAATATACGCTTGCGCGCACGCTTTCCGACCGTGCCATCGGCAAAACCGAACTCTATCGCAAAAACACGGGTGAATTTTTAATAAAAATCACTTCATACAACCGAAACGACCGCGTTTTTCGGCTCTTAAAAGGAAAAAAACTTCTATCTTTGCCGATGATTTATGAAGTTTCTTCTTCGGAAGATTGCCTGACGATTTTAGAGGAATATATAGAGGGGCAAACGCTATCCGCGGTATTGGAAAACGGCACACTGCCTACGAAACACGCAATTTCCGTTGCTTTGGATTTGTGTGCGGCGCTCGGAGAATTGCATACACGCGGCATTGTTCACCGTGACCTGAAACCCGACAATATTATAATACAGCCAAACGGGCACGCCGTTTTAATTGATTTGAGCGCGGCACGCCTGATGGGAGATAACAAACGCAGGGATACCGTCAATCTCGGCACCGTCGGCTATGCAGCGCCCGAACAATTCGGCATTTCACAGTCGGGCCCCGCCTCCGACATATACGCATTGGGCGTTACCTTAAACGAAATGTTGTTGGGCGTGCACCCGACAATCGATATACCCAAACGCCGTTTGGGCAGAATTGTCCGCCGTTGTGTCACCACGCAAATCTCAAAGCGATACCACACTGTTTCGGAGTTGGAAAAAGCCCTTTCGTCCATTTCACATAAACGATAAGAACACAGCAGGGATTTCCCGAACAGGAAATCCCTGCTGTGTTCTTATTGCATACTCGCTATTTATTGTTTTTTCTCGACCGCTACCCAAATTTCACAGGTGTAATTGGAGTCTTGCACATCTGCGGAAGGATACGCCTCAAATTCCAACCCGCAAGGTGTATACGCACTGCTCGGAAAAAATTCGGTGCAAATATAGCGGCAGGTATCTATGAATGCATGCGGCATTTGTCCGACGCACCGAAATACCACATAGGTATGCGCGGGAAAAACTTTCGGGCGTTTCGTAGCCGTATTTGCGCGCAACATCAATGACCTTTTCGTGCCGTCCTCTCCTTTCCGTCATCTTGATTTTACACGAAGTATTGCCCGTTTGCCTGACCTTTTGTGCGGTCTTGTGGCAGATAAGCATATTTGCGCAAGATTTTCAATATCGGAACGGTCAAGCCCGTTCCCTACAATTCTTCATTTTTCATGATTCATTTTTCACTTATCACTTTATCACTGCCGCGCTGCGGCATCTGTCCCTACGATTGGATATACAAATCCAAATCTACCGCATACAAGCATTTACAAATTTCATAGGCACATCCATACGCTCTGCAACTTGCTGCGGCGTCATGCCGCTGTCTAAAAAGCGTTTGCAGACCGTTTTGATATTTTCACCCACTTCAATAATATGTTTATCCGGGTCATAAAATCGAACCACGCGCTGTCCCCAGGCGTGTTCCTTGACAGAGTGGACATACGAAATATCACATTCTTTCAGTCGGCTTACAAATTGGTCAAAATCATCTTCCTCAAAATAAAGTTCAAAATCATTGCCGCCGAAAGAAATCTCGCTTGAATGGATAAACGCTTTATATAATTCTGCCGTTTGTAACGCAAGACCGCCCGTTAGAGTTTTATTGGCACCGAAATCCGTAATGACACGCAGTCCGAATACCTCTTTATAAAACGCGACCGACTTATCTATATCCGTTACGACCAACATAGGATTTTTAAATTTCATTGTGTTCCCTCCGCAAGACTTATATGTATTTTATGGTTTCCACGGTTTCTTACCGTTAAGCCAACCCATATCCGTCCAATACTGTTTTTCTTCCGGCGCGGCGCCCCAATTCGCTTTTTGCATACCGCCGTAAAACCAAAACAGGGCTCTTGTTTTTAACCCTACGCGAACGGATTTACGCGTTGAAATTCGCCTTGCCATGCGGGTGATGTCTTTTTCTGCCTTTGCTTTTTTCTTTTGCGGCATCGTTTCCCAACCCATTGTATTGGCGTTAATGCCGTAGACGGTCACCATCGGAATGCCCCAATTCTGTAAGTTGTTCGCCACAAGGGTTGCCGCTTTTTTCGCCCCCGACCCGGCCGCAGTAGAAATGACCACCGCCTGTTTTGAAAACATCTCTTTGTAAGGCTTATGCGTCAGCCAATTTGTAAAAAACAAGTCCAAAAAGGCTTTCATCGGTGCGGAGGGCATCATACAGTAATTCGGCGTTGTGAAGACCAGCAAATCCGCCTTTAAAACGGCGTCCATCATCGGCTGTTTTTCATTCCAATACGGGCAGTTTTCCCGCGCTTGCAGGCAAGCGTAGCACCCCGTGCAGAAATGGTTTAAATCTTTCGGCAAAAAGAATTCTTTTATTTCTTTTTCGCCGCCGATTTTTTCCACAAGCAGTTTTCCCAAATGATATGTACTGCCTTTGTGGTTTTGTCCGTGAATCATTACGATTTTCATTGCATTCTCCGTAAATTTAAATTTGTTTCATTCTGTAAATTGGGGTTTGTATTTGTCATCCTGAGCGTAGCGAAGGATCTCAAACAGCATAAAGTTAAAATGTGCGAAACGAGATTCTTCGCCTATCGGCTCAGAATGACAACGCGTAGGGAACGGTCTTGACCGTTCCGCAACCGCCCCGTTTACGGGGAGGTGGCACGCGCAAAGCGCGTGACGGAGGGGCAAAATTACAGCAAAATTCACGGGCGGCCGAGGTCGTCCGCCCCTACGGTTGGATAGACAAACCCCAATTTGCCCATCAATCAAACAGTTTCAACAGCGCATCGGCATCTTTTTTTATTAACGGTGCCATACTGTCTTTATAGTGCGACAAATCTATCTTCTGCACTGCTTCACATATTTTCTCTGACAATTCGGGTCTAAACAAAATCACCTCACGCAATGCCGAAAGGCACTGTCTGACCACAGTCGGTTTTTTATCATAAAGTAATGCCATCATAGCAGGAAGGGCATTTTGTATTTTCCCTTCTGTGTCCCACCTTGCCTGTGCACAACACAAAATAAATCCACGAGTTCTGACATAAGAACTTGAGGATGTCATCAGGCTTACAAAATCATCAAAGTATGCATAATACGCATCGGACGCAGTTGACTTTGCTATAATTTCCTTTGAGAAAGCATATGCTTTTTTGTCGTTCTTGTCTTGAAGTCTATCAAGCAGTTCGATTCTGTTTAACATTCAATCTCCTCCGCAACGCCTGATTTATATTTCAAGCAAGGACCCTCTGTTTGTTTTTCTTAATGTCCACGGTGTTTCTGCTGTTTTTTCGCCTGCCGCAGGACAAACTGCCGTTCTTTTTCTTCGGCGCGTTTTTCCCGTGCACGATTTATTCGTTCCAATTTATTTTGCTCTCTTTGTGCGCTTAACGCCTGCTGTGCTTTGGTGCTTATTCCGCTTTGCGCCGTCTGCTTTTGAATTTGGCGTTGCATTCGTTTGGGGTTGATTTTTTGTGTTTCCGGCATCTCTGCCGCAGCAGGCTTTCCAAACGGCAAATGCCGCCAATGCTTTTGCAGAAAAGCATAAACTGTATAGTCTTTCGGCTCGGCGCCGAAGGTGATTTTACACACCTCGTATTTACCGGCACATTCCCGTTCATAAATGCCCATCCAAAGCGGTAACGGCAGCAATCTGTGCGCCCGCCGCTTTGAGATTTTCAAGGCTTTTTAAAAGCAGGGCACCGAGTCCGTCATAGTCTTTTTTGGATAATGCCTCCATATGCGCGGTCATATTTACGCTGTCAATAACGATTTCGGGGTAAAAATCCGCACCTTTTTCGCGGTGGGAAATGTCCATCAGTCCTTCATAATATGCAACGGTAGAAGCAGGGCCCAGCCCACCGACCAAACCGATTTTTTTCATAGTTTTTTCTCCTTTGCGGTAAGTGCGGCATTTTTGTAACTGACGGTGATATGACACGGCGCGAATACCAGCGACGCCGCAATCAATAAAACGGAACGGCTGAAAATACCACTGCACAAAGAAGTCAAAGACGGCAGTATTGATAAGGCGAGTGCCCTGAAAACGCTGCTTTTACGAAAACATACAATCCAAATCAGGCAATAAGCGGCTGTAAGCATGCAATTCACAATGATATACGCCGCAAATGCTTTGTCAGACGGAAAGCCGAAACAAGTGTGCGGGATATTGAAAAGCATAAACCCGAAGCACGCGAACCGCCCGATTTGCTCCAAAAATTCCACCGCACGATTATGCCAAAGATTTTGAAAACCGTCTTTGTTCCGTACGGCAAATACAATATTCGGCACCATAATCACTGCCATAAACAAAAATCCGTAGAAATTAAAAACAGGCATATGTACTCCTCCTTGCGGCGGGCAAATAGTACCCTTCTGTAAATTGGGGGTTGTCTATCCAATCGTAGGGGTGTGCATTGCGCACCCGCCCGCGACTTTTTATGGTATTTGTTGACGGAACGGTCAAGACCGTTCCCTACTCGTAGGGACAAACTTTGTTCGCCCGCCCGGTTGTCATTCTGAGCCGTTAGGCGAAGAATCCCGTGCCGTATATTTTTATTTTGTGCTACTGGAGATCCTTCGCTTCGCTCAGGATAACAAATTGGGATTTGTAGGGGGCGGCGCCTCTACGCTCGTATTGCATTTCATACGCAGTGGCGTCACTTTACCGACTCCAACCGTTTCCCAATCCGTCTGTGAGAACCCATTGATTTCGTTCAATAGAAAACTGCAACGAGTCGGAACACTCCGGTATACCGACAGTCAACGGATTATCCACCGAGCCCGGTTGCGCGGTTTTATCTGCGTGATATTTGCCATCGTAATAATTTCTTTTTAAGGCATCACTGCGTATTGCATCGATTTGCTCCACGGTGTAGCCGAGTGCTTTCAGTTGTTCTTCTATTGACGGCGTAGGTGTGTTACGCTCGCACACATACAGTTGTTCTCGCTCCTTTGGAGAGAGAACTTTTCTTTCCGTTTTTTTGCGAAAACGCCCCGCATGTTTTCTGCGTACGACGCGCACGGCAGTCGCCGCACCGACACAAAGCACCGCGTACCCTGCGATTGCCGCAATCAATCCAATAGAAGGTTGCATTGCGTTGCCGCCTTTCCGATTGTAATGCTTTTACTATATGATTCCACAATGTAAATGGGTTTATCGGTAGGGCGGGCACGGATTTTCTCCGAAAACGGGCACCCTTTTGTCCGCATTCGCGGAC
>CAMGGF010000082.1 GCA_946055445.1 uncultured Ruminococcus sp.
TTGAAAATCATATGTGTATGGACGGCGGCGATTTTAAATATTTCCTGAAAGCGTTTTGCAAGAACTATAACGATTATGTGGAAAACGGTGTCAGCCCCATCGACCTGCGCGAAGGTTCGCGTTCTTATGACCAGGTTTATAACGATTTTTCCAAAACCGAGCAACGAATGGCGCGCAATCTGTATAAGAATGTCAACGCCAAAGATGACCACAAATTCCCCCTGACGCCCGACAGTATTCGTGACCGTTCTTTTATTGCCAAGCGCAAAATCAGCGCTGAAAAATTGGCGCAAATTAAAGCGGCGGGTAAAAAACGCGGGGCGACCATCAACGATATGCTGTTGACCGCATACTTTTACAGTTTATATGAACTGGCGAATTACAGCCCGTATGAGGGCGTTTCGATTTCCTGCGCGATTGACCTGCGCCGCCATTTGAAAGATGTCAGCGATGAGGGGCTTACAAACCATACTGCGTGGATGCAGTGCAAAGTGCCTGAGCGCGGGCAGGATATTTTCCAAACGCTCAAATATGTGATGCACAGTTCCAACCAGTTTAAGCAGGACAAATTTATGGGACTTTACGGCTTGCCGCTGTTGAAACTCGGCTACACCATTATGCCCCACGCCGCAAGTGAGGAAATCATCAAAATCGGTTATTCCAATCCTTTGCTCGCCATGAGCAATATCGGCATTTTGGAAGTGGATAAATTGGCGCTTTGCGGCCACGAGCCGACGGACGGCTTTATGACCGGCGCGGTGAAATACAAACCCTTCGTTTTGCTGTCTGCAACCACAATGCGCAATGTTGTGACGCTGTCGATGTGTGTGCGCGGCAACGACGAGGACAGAAAAACCGTAGAACGCTTTTTTGACTTGATGGAAGAAAATCTGGACGCGCTCATTGCGGAATAATACGGCAAAAGGAAACACCCCGTACAGGGTAAGTACGGGGTGTTGTTTTTGTATGATTTGTTATTTGACTTCTGCGGGTGTTTCTTCGCTCTCTGCGGTTTCGGTTTTGTCTTCTTTCTTCTTGTGGAACAAAATTTTGTCCACGGGGAAGTACAGGAAAAACTGAATTGCGCCGCAGCAAGCACCGGAAATCGCGATTGCCGAACTTTCAAGACCTTTGGAGTTGAAGAACCCGACAAGGAACGGCTGTAACCATGCGGAAAACGCAATGAGCGCAACGGTGAAAATGATGTAGATGGGGAACACAACTTTTGTGTTTGCACCCGAGTTGAAAGTCTTTTCTTTGTTGATGAAGAAGGAAACAATCTGCGCAATGATGTTTGCGGCAGTCAGGGCGATGAACAACCCTAAACCCGTGGGTTTGCCGGTTGCCAACAGAACTTTTTCGGAATCAAAAAGACCTAAAAAACTGTACGGCCGCATTAAGAATTCTTCGCTCATCGGCAGTTTAATCAAATACGGTAAAAAGGTTTGAATCACAAATGCGCCGAGGCTGACCACAATAAATTTGACAAATTGCCAAAGTGTTTCTAAACCTTTGCCTTTGGAGGCCGCCGCATTATCAATGTCTTTGAGTTTTGCCATTTTCATTTCTCCCTTAAAAAAAGATACTGTAATTTTAGCACGGCAAAGCGCCAAAAACAAGAGATAAAGTGAATAAGTTTTCACCGCATTATTTATGAAAAGTTCACAAGAATAAGCAAGTGATTTTGTGAAACATTTAACAAGAATTTGCGCGGCGTTTTTTTCGTGGGGATTGCAAACGCCTTTGTAATTTTGTATAATAATAAAAGTATATACGGAGGGTTTTTATGGACGAAATCTTTGCGCGAACAGCGCTGTTGTTGGGGGAGTCGGCACTCGAAAAACTGCAAAACGCACGCGTCGCCGTGTTCGGCGTCGGGGGCGTGGGCGGCTATGTGTGCGAAGCGCTCTCCAGAAGCGGCGTCGGCGCACTCGATTTGATTGACAATGACACCGTAAGTGAGAGCAATCGCAACCGCCAAATTATCGCGCTTTCGTCTACCGTCGGGCGCGAAAAAACCGAAGTGATGCGTGCGCGTCTTTTGGATATTTCCCCGAATATGACCGTGCGCACACACAATGTCTTTTTTACACCCGAAACGGCAGGGGATTTTGATTTTACAAAGTATACCTATGTCGTAGATGCGATTGATACCGTTGCGGGAAAAATCGAACTGGCCGTCTGTTGCCAAAATGCAGGCGTGCCGTTGATTTCTTCTATGGGCACGGGCAACAAACTGCACCCGGAGTTGTTTGAAATCACCGACATTTACAAAACTTCGGTTTGTCCGTTGGCGCGTGTGATGCGAACAGAACTCAAAAAACGGGGCGTAAAAAAATTAAAAGTGGTGTATTCCAAAGAAATACCGCGAAAACCCATCGGCGGCGCGCCGACGGAAAACGGGCGGCATTTGCCGGGCAGTACCGCGTTTTGTCCGCCTGCGGCGGGGCTGATTATTGCAGGCGCCGTGGTGCGGGATATCTTGGAAACAGAGGAGTGATTTTATGCAATATCGTGATTTCGGCAAAACGGGTGAAAAGGTTTCCGCGCTGGGCTTTGGCTGTATGCGTCTGCCCACCCTTGACAACCTTACCCACAACATTGACGAAAAAGAGGCGACGCGCATTGTGCGTGACGGCATTGACAACGGCATCAACTACATAGATACCGCATTTTTCTATCACAACGGCAAAAGTGAGGGCTTTGTAGGCAAAGCATTACAGGACGGTTACCGTGACAAGGTTTTGCTTGCCACAAAATCACCCTTCGGCGGGTTTAAATTCGGCTTTGAGTTTGACAAAATCTTAAACACGCAGTTAAAACGGTTGCAAACCGACCACATTGATATGTATTTACTCCACGCGGCGTGTTTGAAATCGTGGAAAAACTCTGCCTTGAAATTCGATTTGCTTTCCAAAATGGAAAAGGCGCGTGCGGCGGGGAAAATCCGCTATATCGGCTTTTCGTTTCACGACAATTACGAGGCGTTTGAAACGATTTTAAACGGCTATGACGGTTGGGATTTTTGCCAAATTCAATATAATTTCGTGGATACAGACCATCAGGCGGGCACAAAGGGCTTGGAGGCCGCCGCCAAAAAAGGCTTGGGTGTGATTGTCATGGAGCCGCTCTTGGGCGGTAAACTTGCAAATCCGCCGCAAAATGTCAAAGACGCTCTGCCGCAAGGCGTTTTGCCTGTACAGGCATCTCTTGATTTTATTTGGGACCGCCCCGAGGTAAGCCTTTTGTTAAGCGGTATGAGTAATGCAGAGCAGGTGAAGCAAAATCTGCAATATGCCGACGAAAGCCGCGTTGGGAAATTAACCGATGAGCAAAAAGCGTGTTATCCCAACGCGAAAACCGTATTTGAAACCTCTGCACGCATTTCCTGCACCCATTGCGAATACTGCATACCCTGCCCGAAAGGTGTGGAGATTCCCGAAATCTTTTTACAGTACAATAAAAGCGTACAAGACGAAAACGGTGCGAAAAAAGCCTATAAAAAAATTAAGGGTGACGCGCAAAAATGTGTCGGTTGCGGCAAATGTGAGGAAAAATGTCCGCAGCAACTGCCCATTCGGGAAAAACTCAAGGAGGCAGACGCCTTTTTCAAGGGGGAATAAGTATGGAACAAGTAAAATCGAATAAAATCGCGTTCCCTGCACGCACCGTCGCCACGGCGGCACTTGTGTGCGCGCTGTCGGTGGTGCTGCCGCAGATGTTCCATTTTATCGGCGGCAAGGCGCTCGGCAACGCATTTTTGCCGATGCATCTGCCCGTGATTTTGGGCGGCTATCTGCTAAATCCCGCGGCGGCGCTTTTGTGCGGCGTACTTTCTCCGATTTTGAGTTTCTTTGTCAGCGGTATGCCTGCATTCCCGCGGCTTATATTTATGATATTTGAATTGGGCGCATACGGATTTTTCACATCGGTTTTTGTGCACAAATGCCGTTTGCCCGTTTTTCTTACTTTGCCGCTTACATGGATTTGCGGTCGCGCGGTGTATTTCGTTACCGCGTTCTTTGCACTGCGCGTTCTGCACTTGGAAATTCAGGGTATGGCGACCGCTTCTGCGGCGGTATGGACGGCGATTACAACCGGCGTGCCGGGGATACTCTTACAGGCGGTCGTTGTGCCGATTTTGGTTGCTACCTTCAAAAAAGCGAGGTTAATTACATATGCACCCCGATTTGGAAAACTGTAAAGCGATTTTAGAAAATGAAAATCTCACCTGTGTGGTAAAGCACGGTGATAAACTTTTAAAAACCACCGACCGCGGCATAAAACCGTTTCTGCTGTGGATAGAAAACGGCGAAGATTTGCAAGGTGCGGTTGCGGCGGACAAGGTTGTGGGCAAAGCGGCGGCGTTTTTAATGGAAAAGGCGGGAATATCCGCCGTGTATGCCGCAGTATTGAGCGAACCTGCCGAAACGGTGCTGAAAAATGCGGGAATCGCATACGCTTTTGACCGACTTGTGCCCCGTATTCAAAACCGCGCGGGCGACGGACTTTGCCCCATGGAAAGCGCTGTGATGGAAATGGATAACGCAGAAACGGCATTTACGGCATTGAAAAGCAAAATGCAGGGTAAAGCGATAGCAAACTGAAAAGGAGCGGTTATTTGAAAACCGCTCCCTTTGTTGTGATTTGTTTTTCTGTATTTATCCAAAATCAGGAAGAATAGGCGACCACATAGAAAACCAATATTGCAAATAACAGCGTAGAAATAGTTGCGGTCAAAACCTGTACTTTTTTGCTTTTCTTACAAATCATACTGTTTATTGTAATGAAAAAGGTTATGAGAAACAGCACCCCGAAACCGGAAGGTATGAAAAGTTCTAACATAGTTTATATACCCCTTCCTATGCAATACCGCACTGTAAATTATACTCTGTTATCAAGCTGGATGGCGAAACGGAAATGCCTACATACATAGATGCACTAATGCTGATATTACACGGCAGAAATTGGTGAAAATATTGCAGTGTAATCGAGCGTTCGGGAAAACTGTTAATAATACTATAACTGATCAGGAAACTCATACTGTCCGCATTATTGGGGAGATTGATTTTAAATACACAAGCTGTACCGGTACCGCAATAATTTTCGTCCGCATTGGAATATTCATCATTATAAAGTATTCCGTCTTTTTTATATTGAAGTGTACAAGCTTGCGAGTTGTTGACAATAGAGCCTCCGCCAAGATCAATTGAGATGACATCGTTCATTCGCATAATCGGCAACTTTGTCCACTCGCAACCGCCAAGTAAGGTGTATTCGCTCCCATTGTTTGCCCATACAAGTCCTAAATTCATATTATCATATGTTCGTTCCGTCGAACCTATTCCGTATGTTTGCAGTTTTGGATCAGTTTTATTACTGTTGATATAACCAAATGTTTCTGCTTGGATTAGTTTGTCAACCATTGCATCATTTATCATTTCTGAAAAAACATGATTTGCGTCAATTTGGTCAAAGACAGCGTAAACATAGTCATACTTTCCTTGCTGCGTGGATATATCGAACTGCTCCTTTAAATCCGAAACTTGGTCTTTTGATATTACGGTTTCGCTCATCTGTTCGATAGATGAGGCGCTTGCAAAAAGCGAAGAGTAGAGCAACAAAGATAAACACAATAAGGTTGAGATAATTTTTTTCATATCGTTTCACTCCTATTAAAGACACAGAGGCGTTTTATTCAATCACCTTTATTATACATATGTGTTCGTAAATAAGATTTTTGCATTATTCCTAATGTGAATTAACCATTGGATTCTCCTTCTTTCCATAAATTCCAATGTGTTTTTTTGCAACATGTTATCTAAATTCAATATAGCATACACGGATATTTTTGTCAATATATTATATATTTCCCGAAATGAAAAATAAATTGATAGGGTTTTGACATTACGCATCAAGAAACTAATACAAGCAATCATTTTTGCCGTAGCGCAACGAAAGAAATCAATAGAACAAATCAATTTCAGCAAAAAATACTTTGTTTCGCACGGAATAACAAAAAAGAATTTGCACACGGTCACGGCAACGAAAAAATCTCGAAAAAACTATTGACAAGCCGACACC
>CAMGGF010000083.1 GCA_946055445.1 uncultured Ruminococcus sp.
AACATCGCCGCATTCCGACAGTGCCGCAAATTCGCCGCTGTTTTCGTCAGGGATGGACGGCGGCTCTAACAGCATATCACCCGCACGGCAGGTGTCCCCCAATACATAAAACTCATTTTTATGTGTGCGGAACGCCTGAATTGCGCCTTTTGTGCCTTTTTTGACCTGTTTTAATACATGGTAGTATTCGGGCATCGGGATATGCTGAAACACCACAGACGGCACGAAATCGCCGTTTTTTTCTTTGAGCGCGTCGCGTGTCGCTTTATACCAATCGATTACCTTTGTGTCAAACGCCTCATAGCCGCCGCCCTTTTTGTCTGTGCCGCTGTCTAAAAGATACAGATTAAACACATCGCGGTCCGAACCGTCCGAGGCTTTTATCGGGATATTGTAAGTCCCGCCGCCGACGGTTTCGTCCAAATCCCCCACGCAAGTCGGAAAAGATTTGTAAATATGCAAAAACTGGTCGGTATTCGAAATGCCGACTTGGCGGTCATGATTGCCGAATGTCACCGCAAAGGGAATATTGCGCTTTGTAACCGGTTCCAGCAACTTTGCAATCGTTTCTTTGACTGCATTTTCAAGGTCTGCGCCTTTGCCCTTATAGGTCACACCGTAGCCTTTGATTTGGTCGCCCGTGTAGACCACCAAATCGGGTTTTTCCGCTTCGACCGCCGCTTCGAGCAAGGCGAGCGTATCGGGCGAAACCGCAGGGATTTCCTGCATATCGGTAATTTGCATGACTTTAAAAGTACCGTCTTTACGAAACCGCATAACAGCCTCCGTTTTTCCTGTATTTCAACAAAAACGGGGGCACAAGCGATTTGCCGTGCCCCCCGTGACGCAATTTATTGTAACACGCTGACGAAAAAGTGTCAATGCGTTCTGCAAGAAAACCCGCGTAAAAAGTTTGTCAAGAAAATGTAAAATTTGTAATTATGCGTCCAATGGAATAATTTTTTCGTTCTTTTCTTTGCCTTTCCAACTATACATAATCTGCGGATTTTCGAAAATATCATCGAGCGTTTTTAAAAACGGCACAATGTCGCCGAAATCCAGCGCGCGGTGGTCAAAGGCAATGCAAATCGGCAAAACCTGCCGCGCCTCGACGCGCTTTTCGCCGAATTCGTCGGCAACAACCACAGGCTTATCCTGAATTGCGCCCACGCCGAATGCAGTCACCTGCGGCGGAATAATTTCCAACAGCGCCGCCGCACCGCGCCCGGCACGGTACACCGAGCCGAGGTTGGAAACGGTCACCGTGCCCTGTTCAATGTCGCGTTTGGTCAGGCGCTCGGTGGCGGGAATGCTTTCATACGCTTTTTTCGCCGTGCCGTGCAAGGTTTTTACCTTGTGTTTGCCGGTTTTTGAACCGATTAAACGGTAAACCGCTTGCCCGATTTTGCCCGACTTCAAGGCGGTCAAGGTATTATCCAAAGACACCTCAAACATCGCCTCATTCAAATCCGTGTTTTCCGCGCGGCGGTACACATCTTGAATATAGTCGGTCATTTCGTCTAAATTCTTATCTTCAAAATCGTGCAGATTTACGGTCATCATTTCGCCGTTGGGCAAAATCATCGGCATGGAAATATCAATGTTTTTGAAGGTGTCAATTGAGCCGCGCACGAGTTTGCGGTTAAAATGTATGTGGGCGTTCATTGCAGGCGCCGCTTTGAGCCCCTCGCAAATCACTTTGAGCAATAAGGTATTCACGGAAATTTTGTCTTGCCCGCGGCGGTCGAAATTGAGTTTTTTATACGCTTTTATAAATTCGGTGACATCGGGTTCGTACATATATGTCACATGCGGTATGGTTTCCCAACTTTCCGAAGTCATATTGGCAACGATTTTTCTTTGAATACCGAAATGGGTGGTGTTTAATTTTTTCATAGTCTTTACTCCTTTTGTTTTCTGATTGGATTGTATGCAGAAAATGCGATGCATATTTTTCTTGCGTCGTTTGTTTCGACGGGTACAGATTACCAAATTTCCATGCGGTTGCGCTATACATTGTACTTTACAGCACCCAAAATCGTCGGAAACTTTTGGTTGCAAAGACAAAAAACAACAGCCGTACAACTTTTCTGCGTTGTACGGCTGTCATATATAGCCAAAAAAACTCTTACCAAATATCGTCCGGCAACTCAATACCATCCGCAAAACTGTTTGATACTGTCGAATACGGCCGTTGTGTTGCGGCAACATTTTCAGTAGACGATTGTATGTTTTTAGTTGTAAGGGTAGTATCACCAAGTGGTTGTGAACCTGTATTCGAAGTATATTCTATTTCAGTCCGCCACTTGGTTTCAATATCAGTAGAAACCACCGTTGTAGAACCTTCTCCGTATGTGTTTTGCGGCGTATCTGTCACAACGGCCGTTTCTGTGTTATCTGAATGGACACAACTGCTGCATACGCAGACGAACAAAAGCAAAGTCAACACGAGAATAATATGTTTCATATTAAATCCCCGTCCAAATATCATCTGGCAATTCGATACCGCTACCCGAATCCGGAATAGAACTGGAAGTAATTACGTCTTCCTGTGTAAAAATCATACACGATATTTCCGGAGATGCGTATGTTTTTTTTCGCTCCATATTTTCTCTCCTTTACTGTGCATACGCAGAAGCGGAATCACCGTATTGCATCATTGCCTGAACAAGCGTAGCCAAACACGGAATGGTGCTGTCTTGTTTCGCAAAAGCATAAGATTCTACGCTGTAACATACCGTGTTGCTAACGGCCGTTCCGTTTCTGTATGCCGTAACAAAAATCGGCTCACGAAGTTGGCCCGCGTGCAAACCGTTAAAATATACACAATAGGTCATCTCGCTTTGTTTTTCAAATTCTGATGCGGGGATTTCCCACTCGCCGTCGGCAATTTTGAATTTGACAGTTAAATTTGTAACATCTTCCGTTGTGAAAAGGAACCGCATCGCAACTGCTTTTTCCAACCGCAACCCTGCCCCCTGCCAAAGAACGCTTGGACTTTCTATGGGTGCGTATACCGTATTCAAACAAGAGGTCAGAGTGGGCGGTTCTGCCGTGCCATATGCTTTTTGTTCCTCCGTAAGCGCAGCATTGGCAAGAGAATCGGTTTGATAATTTGTATACAACTGTGATTGCGTCCCGTAGTTTAACAAATCAACCAGCAATGTACGAAGTTTAGCGTACGAATCCGTTGTGCAGTAATTCAGCATATTATAGCAATACTTCGCTACACTGTATGAAACTGTCACGCCTCGAAGCACAGAGCCGTCTGCCGTAGCACACAAAGTTGCTTTCACAGTATCGTTTAACTGATTCGGTGCAATACTTTTATATTGAAACACATAATATGTGTCATCTTCTATATAATTGTCCACCTTGGTCTGTATGCCGTTCATTTCAAATAAAATATACGGATTTTGGTAAGCACCGTCGGCGAACAAAGATTTGCTGACTTTATAGTTTAGCGTTAAATCGCTTTGGAGTGTTAAGGACGCGCCGGCAATTTTTAAGAATTGACTGTCAATCGTAGGTGAAAGCGTATTACCGTTTTCATCCGTTAAAAGATAGGTGTCGGTTTCTATGCCGTCAGTGTTCGGAATGTCCGTATCATAGATGCACCCCGCTGTCAGCGGCACTTGGGAATGCACAATTTCTCGCGCATAAACGCCATCGGCATATTCACTGACCGTATAATCCATTGTGCCGGCATCCGTACCGGTAATCTGAATTTGATACGCGCTGTCTTTCGGCAAAACAAAGTGCTTTACATCACCGTCAATCCAAACTGCAATGCCCGGCACTAAACCCACCAACTGATTATCGGTAACGCGTGCAACAAGTTGACCGTATTCATCATATATTTCAACATCTGTCGGGCATGCCACTGTCATTACCGAAGCGTTCCAGTAGGCAGAGGTAGAAGATAAACCGGAAAGATATGCACTGTATGCTATTGGATCATCGATCTGCAAGGCGGTTTTATATCCAAAATCAAAGTCAAAAAGTGCAAGTTTAAAAGTTGAAATGTTGTTTTTCATCGCTGTTGCCGTATTGCAATATTCTGCAAACTCCTGCACATTTCCAAAACCGAAAATCGACTTTATCCCGTTAACAGCACCTTTGGTTTTGATGATTTCCGTAAAATCTCTTGCATAATCCGCCGATAAATCATAAAGGCCTAGCAACATCTTTTCAGCGGTAAGGAACCGCTTTGCACTTCCTGCCGTCGATAAGAGTGGGTTCGTATGTCGCCAAGCCAAATCTTTGACGGTTTTGATCAGGGTATCTTCCACATTCACCAATGCTTCCATCATATAAAACTGTTCCAAGCAAGCATCTGTGGAAAACATAAAATTGCTTAAAGCCTTTCCTGTCATTTGCGCGACCAACACCCACACACCGACACCGCCACCTGCTGCTGAAATTGCACCTTTCCATAAATCATTGATTCCCTCGGAAACAACAACATTTGCAACAGAAGCGGCACCATTCAGCAATTCAACCATTGCTTTATCAAAACCGCTTTTACAAACGGATTGGACTTCTGCAATCGCCGTCTTCATAGCAGTATTACTCGCAGGGCATTGCTTGTACATCGCATCCAAGACAGATACAACATAAGTGTCAATTTCTGCAATTTTTTCAAGACTTGCAATTTTTTCTAATGCCGCACGAAGATCGGCTGCTGTCGAAAATATATCAGATATACTTGAAGCATACCCGGATATTGATTTTAGGTTAACGCACTTTTTACCTGCTTCTTCAATAATTTCAAGTTGTTTTGCTTCAGAAAAATACCCCCACGGTTGGTTCAAAAGTGTCTCGTAGTTTTTATCTGCACCCCGTTGCAATGCTTTCAATACCGGAGAGGTTATAGAGGAAACTGTTTTTTGTGTGTCTTTTACTGCCGATGGTAGAATTGTATACTTCACAGCACAATCCAACACATTCATAATTACAACTTCATAATACCCAATTTCATCTAAAGCATTTTGATAGGTATCACTTGGTGAAAAAGTTAATGTTTCCCACCCCGCTGCACTAACCATAAAATCTGCATTTTGATGCAACAAGTCCACATATATTCTCGATAAACTGATTTGTTGCGGTTGCAAAGCATAATTATATAAATAGTTCTGCGGTGTACTGCCATCCATGTTTTTTAAAACACCGGTATAATTGGAACGGTTTAAAATAATGTCTGCCATATATTGTTCAAGGCTGCCGTAAACAGGTGACGGACTTTCCGGAGTCCCACTCAATTCAGCAGCACTATCCCATTCGCAAATATATCCAAAGTCTGATAAATTGTAACCGCTCCAATCTCGTCCGTTTTCATTTTCATCGTTCCATGTCCCAGCAGGATATGATGCGTTTTGGGTATACATCATTACAGCGTTTTGCATATTGAACACATTATTCGGTTCGCCATCTGCCCAATTGTTATATGTATCAAACGATTCACCTGTCACCCAGTACATAGTCCCATCATTTGGATACGCACCTATCCATATATTCCGCTTTGCTGAATTTTCGCACAATTCAATTAAAAACATTTGCTCTGCTGCAGAAGTGATAGTAACCAAATGACCGCCTAACTTTTCACAAGTTTCTTTAGCAGATGACCATGATAGACTGTTATCAAACAGTTTGTAATAATGCCCATTAAATTCCAGTGGGCTAGGCTGTCCTTTTAAAACAATATTGCCATTGGTGTCATATATATCTCTACTTGACAGTAACACTTCCGTACAATGATTTGTAATATAAGAATACCCCGTTTCAAAAATCTTCCATTGGCCATTTTCAATATAGTATTTTTCATCATCCAAATAATTGCTTGTGTCTTCATATCCTAAAGTCCAATTGGTTTTTACAATTAATTTATCACTGTCATTTTTCGTATTGAACAAAGCAAGTTCAATTCGGTCATTGCGCCAGCCCTCTTTATAAATCACAAAATCCGTATGCCCGTTTAGATTAATTTTTGGAAATTGAGACAAGTCATATTTTTTCTCCGTATCAGAAACACCATACGAAAACAAGGATACAGTCGGCACCAGCAATACAACTGCCAAAATCA
>CAMGGF010000084.1 GCA_946055445.1 uncultured Ruminococcus sp.
TGATTTGCAGTACGCCGTCGGGGTTGTCACGGTACGCCAACAGTTCACTGACCGTCACCAACTGAAATCCGCGTTCGCACAGCGCAGGCACAAGTTCCTCCACCGCATCTGCGGTCGGCTTAAACAAATCGTGCATCAAAATAATATCGCCGTCCTCGGCGTGGTCCAAAACGCGCTGTACGGTGGTATTTTTGTTTTGGTGACTCCAATCCATTGT
This sequence comes from uncultured Ruminococcus sp., assembly GCA_946055445.1. Taxonomy (GTDB): domain Bacteria; phylum Bacillota; class Clostridia; order Oscillospirales; family Acutalibacteraceae; genus Fimenecus. The sequence continues at coordinate 218 of CAMGGF010000084.1, forward strand.
ATCTACCGTCCAAAGCACCGCAGGCGTTTGCAAAACGGCATACAGCGTATTGTCATATGCCCCGCCCGGCGGACGCAAAACGGTAGTATGCCGCCCTGTAACTTCAAAAATCTTTTGGTCGTTTTTCGAAAGTTGTTCACGGATTTCCGTCTCGGAAAGTCCTTTGAGCATAATGTGGTCATAGGTATGGTTTCCCAATTCACAGCCGGACGCGGCAATTCGTTTCAGGGTTTCTTCACGCCCGTCAATGCGGCTGCCGACAATAAAAAAGGTTGCCCTGCCCCCTACTGCCTCCAAAGCGTCTAAAATCCGCAAGTCCACAGGGCCGTAGGGCCCGTCATCAAAGGTCAGCGCAAGCATCGGCCGCGTTGGGTCGATTTGCCGCACGGGCGCGCTCACCTCGGCTTGTGTGTCAGCGCGGTTACGCGGCAGATTTTCGTTCTTTTCCATACCGAACAAGCCATACAGCAGAAACAGCACACCGAGAACAATCAAAACAGTGCCGAGCACCGCCGCCAACAGTTTTTTTGCGCGTATCACCATAGAAAAGCCGCCTTTTTGCTTTTGTTCTACCTTATATATATTCACTTTTCACGCAAAAAGACCGCAGGGACAGCCTGCAAACGGCATTCCCTGCGGTCTTTTTTCCAAAACTTACTTTCGATAGGTGATTTTAAAGACATCGTTTTGATGAAAGGATAAAAGCGGTGAAACATTTTTGTGCTTGAACACGCGCTGTCGGTAATTCTCGGTAATGCGGAACACAAGCGGCGACAGACACAGCAAACCGATTAAATTCGGCAGTGCCATTAAACCGTTGAAGGTATCCGACAAATCCCAAACCAACTGCACACTTGAAACCGAGCCGATAAAGGACACCAATAAGAACAGAATTTTATAGACCTGCATACTTTTTCTGCCGCCGAGATATTCCGACACGCGACAGCCGTATACCGACCAGCCGAGCAGCGTGGAAAATGCGAACAATACAATACCCACTGACACAATATAACTCCCCGCCGCGCCGAACACGCTTTCAAAGGCGTACATCGTAACTGCGACGCCTTCCAAACCCTCGACGGTATGCGCGCCTGTGGTTAAAATCGCCAACGCGGTCAAGGTACAAATGACAATCGTATCAAAAAACACTTCAAAAATACCCCAAAGCCCTTGTTCAACAGGCTCTTCGACATCAGCGGAAGCATGCACAAGCACAGACGAGCCAAGCCCCGCTTCGTTTGAGAAAATACCGCGGGCGAAGCCGTAGCGCATCGCTCTTGCAATGCCGTAGCCCAAAACGCCGCCGCCGACAGATTTCAGTTGAAACGCGCCCGTAAAAATTTCACCGAGCGCCGGCAAGATATGACGGAAATTCGCTAAAACAACCGCGAGCGCACCGAAAATATACAAAAGCGCCATAAACGGCACAAATTTTTCGGTGACGGTCACAATGCGTTTGAGTCCCCCGAACACGATAAACCCCGCCAGCAGGCAGACGATGATACCCGTAACATAGTTCGGAATGTGAAACGATTGCGCCATTGCCGTGGAAATCCCGTTGACCTGCGCCACAGAGCCGATACCAAAAGAGGCAAACAGGCAAAACACCGCAAATAAAACAGCCAGCCACTTTTGATGTAACCCTTTTTCAATATAATACATCGGGCCGCCGACCCATTCACCTTTTTCATTTTTATGGCGAAAATAGATACCGAGTACGATTTCGGCATATTTGGTCATCATACCGAAAAACGCGGAAACCCACATCCAAAAAATCGCACCCGCACCGCCTGCGGCAATCGCGGTTGCCACGCCGACAATGTTGCCCGTACCAACCGTTGCCGCCAACGCCGTTGCCAACGCCTGAAACGGTGAAATGGCGTCTTTGTCTTTGGATTTTTCCGCATTCTCTTTGCGGAACATAGAAAAAATTGTGTTCTTTAAGGCATAGCCGAATTTTGTGACTTGAAAAAACCGTGTACCGACGGTCAAATACAATCCGACCGCCAACAACAGCAAGAGCATCGGTATGCCCCACACCACATTGTTCACCTTGCTGTTCACATTCTCGATGACCTGAAAAATTGCGTCCATAGCCGCCTCCGTAAAAAAACTGCCATTATTGTATCACAAGAAAGCAAAAAATCCAACAAAAAAATGCGGCGGGAAGGAAAATTTGCAAACCTGTAAATTTTCACATCCGCGCCGCATTGCAAAACACTGTATACGAACGGTTTTATCGGTTATTTCTGTTTCTTTTTGCGGCGCAAATATACAATCGCCGCCGCGCCTGCCGCAAACACGCCCGCCGCCGCAGGCACTGCAATCACCAAAACGCGTTCCAACGGCGTATAATACTTGGAAGTTTCGGGCATTTTCGGCAATTTGTAAAGGCCCTGTAATTTGGTATTCCCACCGTACACCACACGCAGAATATTGACAGAGTATCCCGCCGCCTCTACGGTCGGCGTTTCCATATCTTCCGCTTTTTTGATTGTCGGCACGACCGTTGTTTTGCCAAGTTCGTTGCACGCGGAAACCCTGCTGTCGGACAGCGTCAGCACATCGGCATAGTTCACCTTTCCGAACCCGTCAAGGTTATAGGTAAACGCTTTGTCTTCGCCTGTGGTATTCACCAGTTTTATATACAGGATTTCCTGCGTGGGGTCAACCGTCACCGACTGATACACACCGTCATTGCCGTCAGGCAATTCGGCTTCGATATAGTCAGTCCCTGTATTATTCATAAAGAGCATTTGCGTGTAATAACTCGGTGTATGCACCACGCTGTACGCATCAAACCAAATCAAGTTAATATTCCATTGCTGTGCATCGCTTTTGGCAAGCAACGGCGCATAAGACGCCATAACCACGACATCGCCGTTCTTTTCAAGGCTTGTCATATATGCCGCTTCCGAAAGCGCCGCTTTTAAGTTGGATTTGGTTTGCAGCGTGCCGACGCCTCTCGAAGTTGCCGCATATTCGCCTAAAAAGACTTTTGCACCGTCACGGTCATACCTTGTATAGCGGTCAATGTTTTCCAGATACCACCAATCGTCTTGATAGTAATGCTCATCCACAACGGTATCTGCATAGTCTTTTGAGAGGATTTCCCACGACTTGTCAAACTGTTCACCGGAACTGACAGGTCCTGCGGAAGTAATTACCGTAATATCGGGATATTTTTCATTCACCGCCGCTTTTAAGGCTTGCAGATTGCGGAAATAGACCTCGCCCCAGTTTTCATTGCCCAAGCCGATATACGAAAGCCCGAACGGCGCGGGATGCCCGTTTTCAGCGCGCTTTGCGCCCCACTCGGTTGAAACATCGCCGTTGGCGTATTCGATTAAATCGAGAATATCCTGCACATAATTGTCCCATTCCTCCGTACCCGGACGCAGAGCAATCGTATCCAAATATTCTTCCCATTCTTCGGCGGTCATTTCGCCGGATTTATACTTCGCATAGGTCTCATCATATCCACAGCGCGCCTGACAAATCAACCCCACATTGAGAATCGGCACAGGCGCGGCACCCAAATCCTCGCAAAGTTGAAAATACTCGTGATAGCCGACGGAAAAACTGTTGTTGTAATCCAATTCCGCATTTCGCCACAAATTGTAAAACTGTTTGCGGCTTTCCAAAGGACCGATTGTATCTTTCCAATTAAACAGATTTTCAAGGCTGTCCCCCTCCGCGACACAGCCGCCGGGGAACCGCAGAAACGCGGGGTGCATTTCAGAAAGCGCGTCGAACAAATCCTGCCGCAAAGAGGTGTATTTCCAAGTATCTGCATCATAGCCGTAACTTTTTTGCGGGTATAAACACACAAAATCAAAGCTCCCATCCCCCGCGCCGAATTCCAAACCCAACATACCCGCTTCGGTTTTTGCCGCGGACAAATCTACGGTGTATTTTGCCCATTCGGCCGTCTGCACACGGAAAGTCACGGTATCGGACAGTTTTTCCCCTTTATCATTTTCCAAATAGGCGTTTACCGTGGTATCCGTTTCTTTAAACCACAGCGAAAGCGTATACACTTCGCCGGCTTTAACGCCCATACTGCCGGCGTCTTTGCTTTTGGGATTAACATCATAGGTTTTATAATCGTAATATTCACAAAAGCCGTAATTCTTGACCGTACGGTCTTTGGCATCGGGCATATAAATATATGCGGGGTTGTTGTCGGAGATGCCGTTGCCGTATTTGCGAATATACTGCCCGTCAAACTCCCAGCCGGAAAGTATTCTCGCTTCACCGTGCAAATACTCAAAAGAGTTATTGCGCACCAAATTGGCATTCAAACCGCCTTCCACAGCAAAGTTAATGTCTTCAATAAACGCGCCGTACAAGGTGTCGCTGATGCGGTGCGAAACATTGTCGGCAGAAATCGTTACCGTTTGCACGGCAGGTTTTGCGGCGAAAGCCATCTGCGCTGTACCGAGCAGCAAAAGCAAGGCAAGGACAAGTGAAACACCCTTTTTCAACATAAAAACGCCCCCTAAAATCAACTGATTTAATAGTAACACGATTGGGGCATTCCCCGCAAGTCTTTTTCGGAAATTTTTCACAAAAACCTAAAAGTCCCACGGGCTAAAACAGTTGAATTCGTGCAGTTTTCATGTTACACTTTTGGTGGGTGATACTATGGCAAGGTTAGAAAATTTGAAAAAGCCCGACGGTACGGTTTCGGGGCGTTTGCGCCGCCGTTTGGAAGACGCGCTGGATGTCAGTTTTGCCGTTTCGCAAATCCAAATAACCACAATGGAAGAATTTGAAGCCGAATTATTCGTGCCGTTTGAAGCGGGCAACCCGATTTTTTACCGCGGCGAACGCATTTGCAGTGCCAAACGGCGTTTGGTGCCGACCTATCTGCGCACACCTGAATTGTTCAACCCGCAAGGCGATATATTTCAATATATCACGGGGCAAACGCTATTCGATTTTTACACGGCGAAACAATCGTTTTGTGCCGTGTATGAAACGCTCTACGGCAAGCCTGATATAGACCGTATGTACCCGATGCTCGCCTTTGCACAGCATTATCTTGACATAAGCCCCTTTATCGATTTCAGCGCATCTTTGTATGTTGCGCTTTCCTTTGCATTAAAAGGCAGGCAAGCGTTTTCCGACGATATTGTCATTTACACAGCCTTCGACATCGGCGACGATGACACGACCTGCGACGAAGAACAGGTCAACCGCTGGCTGTCCGATTACAGTGTGGGTATTGTGCACGCTGAAACCGCCGAAGAAGTGCGCGCACTGCTTAGTGAATACCAAAAACAAACAGGCACTTCCCCCGCCGCGCTCTTACGCAACCCGAAAGAAATGGAATTGCTGTTTGCGAGTGTTTCCCCCACGGCGAAACTGATTAACATTCCCACCAACGATTTGATGAAATACCAACAAGGTGTGTTTTTACTGCTCAACAACTTCTGTTTAATGGACACCGCCTATTTCACCAAAACCGTGCGGCAGAGTTTTGTCATTAAAAAGTTTGTCATCCGTAAAGAGATTTGCCCGCAACTTTTAAAACTGTTGGAGGATAAAGCCCCGCAATACCGCTACCGCTGTCTTTTGGATATTGCCGAGGCGGTAAAGGAAGAGTAAGGGGTTTTGCATAAATGAAACAGGGAGTACGATTCGATGGCGGATTACATTGCTGCACACGCATACACAGTAAATCACCGCGCACAAATTGGGGGTTGCGGGGGTGTTATCGGAACGGGCAATACCCGTTCCCTACACATAAAATGCAATACGAGCGTAGGGGGCGTCGACTCGGCGCCCCGTTGTAGGGGCGGGTTAGGCAAATTGTCAAATCAAGTGCAACACTTTTTAGAAATAAACTCAAGAGGAGAT
>CAMGGF010000085.1 GCA_946055445.1 uncultured Ruminococcus sp.
AAAATCCCGACCTGTGTTTTGCTGTCGCGGATTTCATTGCGCATCACCATTTGAAATGCCTCTTCAAGCGGAATGCGGCGCACCTCTAAAAACTCGTCCTCGTCTAAATGCTGTTCGGAAAAGTGAAGATTTTCCGCCAAATACATATGGATAATCTCGCCGCAATAGCCGGGGGTGGGATAGAGTTTTCCGAGGTCGCGGTAGTGTTCCGCTGCGGCGCCCGTTTCTTCGAGCAGTTCGCGTTTTCCCGCCGCAAACGGGTCCTCACCGTATTCCAATTTCCCTGCGGGCAGTTCCAAAACCGTTTCCATATACGGATAGCGGAATTGCTTGACAAACAGCAGTTCTTGTGTGTCGGTCAATGCGGCAACGCACACACCGCCGGGGTGCTCCACCACCTCGCGCAGTGCCGTTGTACCGTCGGGGAGTTCTGCGTCATCTACACGCAAATTGACAATTTTCCCCTTGTAAATATAGTCTTGCTTCAAAGGTTTTTCTGTAAAATCCATACTAAATGCTGACTCCTTTGCATAGATATGAAATGGGACAACCGCTGTCCGCTTGGAAAATCGAAAAAGAAAGAAGTTGCTTCAAATGCAAATCCAATACACGCCGTTTACATACGCCGTTTCGCAAGCACTGCTCGCGCAATTACAAAACGACTACCCCTTTGCCGAATTTTCGGTATTCGGCAGAACGGTCTCAAAACGCGGCATATTTGCGTTGTCTGTCGGCGAGGGCACGGAAAACATACTGTTTTTAGCGGGCTTACAAGCCGAAGATACCGCCGCGCCGCTTTTGCTGTACCGCTTTTTTGCGCGGATTTGCGCCTGTTTTCGCGCGGACAGCAGTCTTTGCAATGTGCAAATTCGCCGTTCTTTGCAGGGGCGAAAAATCACCGTTGTGCCGTGCGCCAACCCCGATGCGTTTGAAATCCGCCGCTACGGTGCTTTGGGGGCGGGGTGCTATGCGGGGCTTGTTTCTCGCGCGGCAGGAAACAGCACCTTTGAAAATTGGTGTGCCAACGCGCGCGGCGTAAATGTAGCGCATAATTTTGACTTCCGCCATCAAAGCGTAATCTTACAGTCCGCCGATGCGCGCCCGTCGCCGTTTGCGTATGCGGGCCCTGCGCCCGAAAGCGAGGCGGAAACCGCCGCGCTTGTGCGGCTTTGCCTGCGTGAGAACTTTCGCCACAGTATTCTGCTCAACGGGTACGGCCAACGCTTTTTTTGGTCGGGTGCGGAAGGATGTTTCCAAAAACACGACATTCCGCTGACTGCAAAAGTGTTGGCAGGTGCGGCAGACTATACCCTGTCCGAAAAAGAGGAAACGCTTCGCCACGGCGCATTTCCCGAATGGTTTGCGTCCGCATTTCACCGCAGTGCATTTGAAATCGCCGCAGGCAACGCACCGCGCGTAGACAATCAGGCGGAATTGGATGCAGTCTACCGCGAAATTGAGGAAATGCTTGTGCTTTCAGCGCTTTTGTAACGGGAATTACGCTTCCCCGTACTGCTTGACAAGCGATTTGTAATGCTTGCCCTTTTCTTCGAAATTTTTATAGACATTGTAACTTGATGCGGCGGGGGAAAGCAGACAGATTTTGCCTTTGGTTGTGTATTGATAGGCAAGGCGCACCGCTTCATCCAAATCGGCGGCGGCAATGCAGTTTTGTGTTGCATTTGCCTGCTGTAATGCCGCGACAATCGTATGCCCCGTTTCGGGTGTGCCGATGATATTGCGCACCGCGCTGTTTTTCAAATCTTCTACAAATCCGCTGTAATCAAGCCCACGGTCTTTGCCGCCGATAATCAGCGTGTCCACGGTTTTCAGTGCCTCTACCGCGCACAGTACCGCGTGCGGAATGGTGGCAATGCAATCGTTGTAAAAGGTAACGCCTTGAAAAGTGCCGACCTTTTCCATACGGTGCTCTATCCCCTCAAATTCGCGCACGGCGGTCTCGCAGTCCGCGTCCGTCGCCCCGAAGCGCTTTGCGGCGGCACGGGCAAACAGAATATCCTGCACATTGTGCGCGCCCGCCAAATGCGCATTTTGCACTGCAAAGGGCAGTTGTTCGTCGGCGCGAATGCCGACTTTTTCAGACGGTACGGCAGACAAATCCACAAACTGTGCGAGCCCCTGTGACCCGTTATACAAAAACAAATCACCCGTTTTTTGATACAGCGCGATATGCGATTTTGCGCGCACATACCCTTGAAATCCGCCTTTGTAATGCTCCAAATGTTCTTCGTACAAATTCGTAAGCACCGCAACCTCGGGCGAAGCGTGCGTAAATTCCAACTGATGCGAGGACATTTCTATGACCGCAACCGTATCGGGTGTTAAGTCTTTGAGTGCCTCAAACACGGGCACGCCGATGTTGCCGATGAGACGGCAATCTCTGCCTGCGGCTTTCAGCATACGGTAAGTCAGCGTGGAGGTTGTGGTTTTGCCTTTGGACCCCGTAATGCCGATTTTATGACAGTTTGCTAAGCGCAAAAACAAATCCACCTGACAGGTGACTTCGGTTTGCGCACCGATTTCGACATCTTTAAACGAAATACCCGGGCTTTTCATCACCAGCGAAAAATCGTTGATATGCTGTAAATAGTCGTCCCCGCAAAGGCACGCGGTAAATGCGTCCGGCGGGGCGATTTCGTTTTTGTCGGCAATCGTCAGCATCATTTCGGGGAAATAGGTTCGGATATATCGAAAGGTAGACTGCCCCTCGCGCCCGAAGCCGACCAATAACACGGATTTGCCGCGGAAATATTCAGCAATCTGCGGATACATACTCGTACATCTCCTTTACCGCCTCGAAAAATTCGTCGGGCACATTGTTTTTGGCGTTATATTCAAGCAACAGGTTTTCGCCTGTGTATTCCCCCGCCGTTTGTGCAAAATGCTGTAACAAAACAGGTAGTTTTTTGCCTGCCGCGCAAAAATTTTCAACCGTTTTGTGCAAAGCGAACACGATTTCCGACACTGTGCCGACACACTCAAAGGGTTTGACTTCGGAAAAGCCGCACAACCCGTCAAAATCCGAAAGCAAATCGCTGTCATTCAGCATATCCGCCCCGAAAAGTTCACAAAGGCGGTCATACGGAAGAAACGGCGACAAAATCGAAAATACAAACAGGCATTTGGCGCATTTGGCGCACCAAACATTTTGCTTACTGCCGCGATTGCAACTGCGGAAAGTTTCGTGATACTGCGTAAATGCAGCGAACTGCTTGGCAATCTGCAATTCCGAAAACGGACGCAGTAAACTGAAATAGCGAATGTCGGGCACCAAATTGCGCTCGGCATATTTCGCAAAATCACATTCAAACGCATAGGATTTGGAATATTGATGATTGACCTCTGTCCCCGCGATATTCGCCTCGTTTGCGCTTGACTCGTTGGACAGCACAATATCCCGCGCACCGACAAGGTAAGCGCAATAGAAGGACAAAAACGCCACAATCGCCGAAAACGGTGTGTGTCCGTTCAAAAAACCGTCCTTGTTTAATTGTAGTAAATTTTTGTCTATCGTGCGGTAGGTGCGCAAAATCGCGCTGTCCGTGTAGCCTGCCGCGCGCACGGTATCGGTGCGTGCAGGCTGGTCATTGACGGTGAAAAACAGATTTTTTTCTTTCTCCCCGCGCAAAAGTTGTGCGGTTACGCAACTGTCTTTGCCGCCGCCGACGGGGATAATATGCATACCGCTTTGCTTGTATTCCCCCAAGGGGCGTTCCTGTGCCGCTTTTTCTCAGACGATTTCCATGAACTCGTCTTTGTCGGTTTCAATGCCGTTGATATAGAAAAACTCCGAAAGCCCGCGGAAATAGAGCCGTTTCCAAAAGCGTTTATCCCAATCGGACAGGTAGCCGCACCGAATTATAACGGTTTTCGGGCACGCCGCTTTCCAATAACTGATCAGTTCCACCATACCGAGCGAAAATGCAATTGCCTGCGCGTCGGGTGAATCGGGCGCGTTTAAGATTTGTAAGTTTTCCGTTTCGATTTCGGTGGACGGCGTGAAAGTACAAAGCCCGTCAATCGAAAAATGAAAGGTCAGTTTTACACGCGTACCGATTTTTTCAATTTCGTAGCGTTCATAAGTAAAAGTCGGGTAAGTTTTTCGCAGTTGCGCAAAGTTTTTTTCCGCCATAACAGCCTCCCGCAATTTGAGAATACGATTATAATATTATACGATTTCTAACGCAAAAAAGCAAGAAAACCGAAAGAAAAAAACACCGCCGTTCTTTTTTCGAAATTCACAGAAAGTTAACATACATCTGTATAATAAAAGACAGAAAGCGAGGTAGGGTTATGTTTGATATTTTGGTGGTTGAAGATGACTTTAAACTCAATCGAATATACTGTTCGGCACTGCAAGATGCCGCGTTTCATACATTTTCCGCCTACAACGGCGAAGAGGCATTGGAACTGCTCTCGGAGCGCCCCGTGGATTTGGTAATTTCCGACATTATGATGCCGGGCGTAGACGGTTTTGCACTCACCAAGCAACTGCGTGCGGACTGCCCCGAACTGCCGATTTTAATGATTTCCGCAAAAGAGGGATATGAAGACAAGCGCGACGGATTTTTGGCGGGCATTGACGATTATATGGTCAAGCCTGTGGATTTAAACGAAATGCTCTTGCGTGTGCAAGCACTTTTACGCCGCGCAAAAATCGTCACCGACCGCAAACTCACCGTCGGCGGCACCGTTTTGCAATATGATACCTTCACCGCTGAATTTGACGGCAAAACCGTGGAAATTCCGCAAAAAGAATTTTTGGTACTGTATAAACTGATGGCCTACCCGAACCGCACTTTTACACGGCGGCAGTTAATGGACGAATTTTGGGGCTGGGAAAGCGACTCCGAGGAACGCACCGTCGATGTGCACATCAACCGCCTGCGTGAACGGCTGCACGGCTGCCGCGATTTGCGGATTGACACCGTGCGCGGGCTCGGATACAGAGGGGTAAAACTATGCGACTGAAAAAAATCAACCGCGCGTTTCGCCGCACGGCGTTTTTGGTATTCTTTGTGCTTTGTATGCTGGTGGTTCTGTTCTTATTTTTGGTTTTTCTGCTGATGCGCACCAGCATTTTTGACATTCAAATTATCAGTGACAACACGGCGCTGATTGTGATTTGCGTCATACTGTTTTTGCTGATTGTCAGCCAAGGCGTTGCCGTGTTTTGGAGCCGCCGCATTACAAAACCGGTCAAATCCATTTCCGCCGTGATAGAGGAAGTTGCCAAAGGCAATTTCGATGTGCAGATTGACACCCTCCAATTTCACGATGAAATTCGGGAACTCGGTGAAAACCTCAACAAAATGATTTTGGAACTGCGAAGCATCGAAGTGATGCGCGCAGATTTTGTTTCCAATGTTTCACACGAATTTCGTGCGCCGCTTTCCGCCATTCAAGGCTATGTGACTTTGCTTTCCAATCCGGCTTTATCGGAAAGTCAGCGCAAAGAATATTTCTCAATGCTCGCCGAGTCCACCCGTGACCTTTCGGGTCTTGTGGACAGCGTGTTAAAACTTTCGCGGTTGGAATCGCAAAACATTGCGCCGAAATCCGAGCCGTTTCGGTTAGACGAGCAACTGCGCCGCGCCGTACTGCTGTTTGAGTCGCAATGGTCGCAAAAAGAAATTGAGTTGGAATTGGATTTGCCCGAATACACCTACACAGGCAATGCAGAACTGCTGTATCAAGTTTGGACAAATCTTTTCGGCAACGCCGTAAAATACACCCCGCCGCACGGCAAAATCTCGGTGCGGCTGTTGCCAAACGAAAAAGGGGCTACGGTGGAAATTGCCGACACGGGTATCGGGATGTGCGAAGAAGTCAAAGCCCATATTTTTGAAAAATTCTATCAGGGCGACCCCTCTCGCCGCGCCGTCGGCAACGGGTTGGGGCTTGCGCTTGTGAAAACCGCCTGCCAACTGACGGGCAGTACCGTTTCGGTGGAAAGCACCGTCGGCGCAGGCAGTACCTTTACCGTCCGCTTAAGGTGAGGAGAGTCGAACACAATATGCCGAAAATTTGATATTACGGCGTATTT
>CAMGGF010000086.1 GCA_946055445.1 uncultured Ruminococcus sp.
CGTGAAGCCTAAAAACAAATTTCATTTATAAAACTACATTGTTAAAATTAAGTTAAATTTGTATATTTTGGTTCTTTTTTTAAATTTTTTTGCTATAATGCTTACATAGGCGTTCACTCGTATAACTTATGTGTTCATTTTATACGCAAAAAGCGAATATACTAAAATAGGAGGTGTTTATAAAATGTTTGATCCGATTTTAGATTCGCACACTGTTGGAAAAGTACTTGCTTCCTATCGGAAGAAAAAAGGGCTGTCGCAAGAGGTAGTTAGCGGTCTTGCGGATGTAGGACGCACACATTTAAGCGCCATTGAGCGCGGGGAACGAAAACCGACATTGGAAACATTTTTTCGTATAACAAATGCGTTAAATGTCCCCGCGAGCACCGTAATGTCTGATATTGAAAAGTCAATGTATCAAAATCCAAACGAAAAGCAAAAATAAAAAAGCAGTTCGTAAGAACTGCTTTTTTATTTTTCTATTCAGTTCATTCCCTGAATCGTTTGGAAGGTATAGCCATTAGCCGTTAAGAAATCTAAATCTTTCACAATTTCCGCGGCGCCAGAAACGCAACTGTATAATGGGTCTTTGGCCAAAATCACTTCTATGCCCGTTTCGGCTTCCAACATTTTTTTCATACCGTATAAAAGCGATGTGCCGCCGGTAAGCACAATGCCGTTTTCGGAAATATCACCCACCAACTCCGGCGGCGTAATTTCCAAAACAGATTTTATGCCGCGCACGATTTGTTCTAACTGCTCTTGAATACATGGGTACAGTTCGGTTGAAGTGACCTCAAACGATATCGGCATATTGTCAAGACCGCTTTTTCCGTTTGCAATCATTGCCAACTCCTCTTTGCGCGGAACGGCGCTGCCAAGGCAAATTTTTAGTCGTTCGGCGGTTTGCGGTCCAATCAGAATATCTCGCTCTTTGCGTAAATAGCGCGTAATCGCGTCATCAATGGATTTTCCGCCGATTTTAACGGATTTGGAAACCGCAAGGCTACCCATCGTCACAACAGAAACATCCACAGCACCGCCGCCGATATTTACAATAAATCTGCCTGTAAAAGAATTGCTTTCAAACCCCACACCGATTGCAGATGCCAATGACTCCTCTATCAAACATACTCTGCCTGCGCCTGCGCGCATTGCTACCTCTAAAAAAGTATGCTTTTCCAAATTGGTTGCGCCGCTCGGCACACTTAAAACCACATTCGGTTTAAATATGCTGTTACCGCAAAGCCGCTGAAAATAATAGCGTAAAATATGCTCAGCATGTGTGTAATCCGATATAATCCCGTTTTGCACAGGGCTGATTACATCAATGGTGTCGTCTGTTCTACCGTTGATGGTGTATGCAGTATTGCCGATTGCAATGGGTATACCCGTTTCCACATCAACAGCAATCATAGTCGGCTCGTCGAGGACAATGCCTTTGCCTTCGACATACATTATGGTAGATGTAGAACCGAAATCAATGCCGACGGTTTTGCCTATCACCCGACGCACCTCCTTTTTACCGAATACAACTTATTATATTAACACAGGCAAGGAAAAATGTAAATCCAAACAAAGAAAAAAGGTCGGCATTCGCCGACCTTTTTTAAAAATTCACATCACAGAACTGCACTTTCGTCAATGACAGAAATTCCGTTATCTTTCAAAACAGCGGTCGCTTTTGCATTGTCATCCACACGCACAATCACATAAGCATGACCTGCCTCGGGGGTTAAAAACGCGTAGGCGTATTCTACATTTTCACCTGCGTCCGCAAGAATTTTAACCACTTTTGCAAACGAGCCGGTTACATCGGGAATGGAAATACCGACAACCTCGGTAATCGAAACCGCAACACCGGCATTTTTTAACACCTGTGCCGCTTTTTGTGTATCGGAAACGATTAAGCGCAGGATACCGAAATCCGTGGTATCGGCAATCGAAAATGCACGAATACCGATGCCGCCCTCTGCTAAAAAGGCTGTAATATCTGCCAATCTGCCGGGTTTGTTCTCCACGAAAACGGAAATTTGCTGAATTGCCATAAGAATACCTCCTTAAATCTGACGGTTATCAATTACGCGGACTGCTTTGCCTTCCGAGCGCGGCAGTGAACGCGGCTCAACCAATTTGATTTTTGCAGAAACACCGAGCGTTGCCTGCATTGCGGCTTTAATGCGGTTTTCTTGATCCTCCACTTGACGAACAGAGTCGGAGAACAGCGAATCGGACATTTCGATTTTTACGGTCATAACATCCAAATTGTTGATACGGTCAACCACGATTTGATAGTTCGGCTCCATACCGAGAGACAAAATAATATGTTCAACCTGTGACGGAAACACATTTACGCCGCGAATAATCAACATATCGTCGCTTCTGCCTTTCGGTTTCAGCATTTTGACAAGTGTTCTGCCGCAAGCACATTTTTCGTGCGACAAAGCAGTAATGTCACGCGTTCTGTACCGAACAAGCGGCAATGCTTCTTTGCCGATGCAAGTAAACACCAATTCACCGAACTGACCGTCAGGCAGCGGTTGTAAGGTTTCGGGATCCACAACCTCAGGATAGAAATAATCTTCACAAATATGCATACCCGTTTGTTCACAGCATTCATAAGAAACACCGGGACCCGCAATTTCGGAAAGACCGTAAATATCATATGCTTTAATATTTAAGGATTTTTCAATTTCGCGGCGCATATTCTCACTCCAAGCCTCTGCGCCGAAAATACCTGCACGAAGCGGCAATTTGGACGAGTCAATTCCAGCCGCTTTTAAAGATTCACCGATAAACATTGCGTAAGACGGTGTGCAGCAAATAATATCAGAGCCGAAATCCTGCAAAATCTGCATTTGACGGTTGGTGTTACCCGCAGAAACGGGAATCGCTGTTGCGCCGAGTTTTTCCGCACCGTAGTGAAGCCCTAAACCGCCCGTAAACAGACCGTAACCGTAGGAAACATGAATGTAATCACCTTTTTTACCGCCTGCGGCTGCAATCGCGCGCGCCGCGCCTTCTGCCCAAATGTCAATATCGTGCTGAGTGTAGCCGACAACAGTTTGTTTACCGGTAGTCCCCGAAGACGCGTGAATACGAATCAACTGTTCACGCGGTACGGCAAAAAGCCCAAACGGGTAATTGTCACGAAGGTCCTGCTTCACCGTAAAAGGCAGTTTTGTAATGTCGTCAATGGATTTAATGTCAGCGGGTAAAAGCCCGATTTCATCAAACTTTTTTTTATAAAACGGGACATTGTTATAACAATTTTCGACCATTTTTATAAGTCTGGCGGACTGCAAAGCGTGCAGATATTCACGCGACGCCAGTTCAATCTCAGGATTGAAATAATTTTGTTGCATTGTTAAAACCCCTTTTAGTTGGAATAATGATAACCGTATTCAAATGCTTTGAGATTTAATTCCAGGAATTTTTCCGGTACAGTTGCGCGAATGGCGTTTTCCCAAACAGCATACGAAATATCCATATGCGAAGCCATTACGCCGATTAAAACGACATTAACGGCTTTCGGCGAACCCGCTTTCACAGCCAGCGACAACGCGTCGATTTCCGTCAAATTGGCCCCCGTAGCGCGAACAGCGTCTAAAACACCGAGCGGATATTCCGCTGTACCGATAACCACAGGCATTGGGTCGATTTGCTGTGTGTTCGCAATTATGGTACCGTCCGTTTTCAAGAACGGTAACCACCGTGCCGCTTCCAACTGTTCAAAGGCAAGAATTAAATCCGCCTGCCCTTTTTGCACAATCGGCGATGCGACCTTTTCGCCGTATTTTACATATGTAACCACCGAACCGCCGCGCTGGCTCATGCCGTGCACTTCAGAGACTTTCACATCGTACCCTTCGGACAAAAGCGCCGCGCCGAGCAGTCGGCTTGCAAGCAATGTCCCCTGCCCGCCGACGCCGACAATCATAATGCTTTTTGTATTCATATTATTCGCCCTCCTCAATCGCACCGAATTTACACAGTTGACTGCATACTGCGCAACCGACGCACTGTGTGAAATCAATCACGGATTTTTTGTCTTTCATACTGATTGCGGGGCAACCGATTTTCATACACATTTTACAGCCGATACATTTGTCGGGATTTACTTTCATAGGGGCTTTGTGCTTCACATATTTCAGCAATGCACACGGTCTGCGGGAAATAATCACCGACGGCGCATCTGCCGCAACCTCCTCACGAATGACTTGTTCACATTCGGCGAGGTTATACGGGTCAATCACGCGCACGCGGTCAATACCAACTGCTTTCGCCAACAGTTCGAGACTGACAGCAGTAGTCGGGTCACCTTTAATGGTTTTACCCGTTGTGGGGTTATCCTGATGGCCTGTCATGCCTGTGATGCTGTTATCCAAAATAATGACGGTGGAATTGCTTTGGTTATAGGCAATATTGATAAGTCCAGTCACACCGGAATGCATAAAGGTGGAATCACCGATAACCGCAACAGATTTTTTCGCATTTTGTTCGTCCGCCTTGTTTCTGCCGTGCAACGCAGAAACGGATGCGCCCATACAAATGCAGGTATCCATCATACCCAACGGTGCAAGCGCACCGAGCGTATAACAGCCAATGTCACCGCTGACGGTGACATTCAGTTTTTTCAGTGCATAGTAAAGCCCTCTGTGCGGGCAACCTGCGCAAAGCACGGGCGGGCGTGCGGGAATGTCCAAATCCGTCGCAACAAATGCGTCCTCTTTGCCTAAAATTACTTTTGCAATCAGGCTTTGCGAGTATTCACCCTGCAAAGTGAAAGCCTCTTTGCCGATGACTTCAATCCCGTTCTGCTTGCAGTGTTCTTCAATGAACGGGTCTAATTCCTCTAAAACATAGACTTTTTTGCATTTTGCGGCAAACGCTTTAATCTTCTCAACAGGAAGCGGATACACACAGCCGAGTTTTAAGTAAGACGCATTTTCGCCGAGTGCTTCTTTGGCGTACTGATAGGAAATACCCGAAGTAATCACGCCGATTTCTGTGCTGTTATACTCTATCGAGTTGATTTCAGCGGTTTCCGCCCACGCAATTTGGTCTAAAATGCGCTGTTCCACAACAATATGTTTTTTGATAGCCATACCGGGCATCATCACATATTTCATCGGGTCTTTCTTGTATTCTTTCAGTGCTTTTTCATCGCGCGCGCTGACTTGGACAAGACTTCTGGAATGCGCCACGCGCGTTGTCAAGCGCAAAATGACGGGTGTGTCAAACTGTTCCGACAAATCGAAAGCGAGTTTTGCATACTGTAAGCATTCTTCGGAGTCGGACGGCTCTAACATCATCACTTTTGACGCTTTCGCATAGTGACGGGAGTCCTGCTCATTTTGCGAGGAATGCATACCCGGGTCATCGGCAACTGCAATAACCATTCCGGCGTTAATACCGGTATAAGACGCAGTAAACAGCGGGTCTGCGGCGACATTCAAACCGACATGTTTCATCGCACAGAACGAACGCGCACCGGCAATCGCGGCGCCTGCTGCGACTTCCATAGCGACCTTTTCATTCGGCGCCCATTCGCTGTATACATCGTCATATTTGGCAATGCATTCGGTAATTTCGGTACTCGGTGTGCCGGGATAACTGGAAGCCACACGCAAACCGGCTTCATAAAGCCCGCGGGCAACCGCCTCGTTACCGATTAAAAGTTGTTTGCTCATCTTTCCACCTCAAATTATTGATTTCTTAAATCCACAACCCGTTTCGCCTTACCGACAAAACGCTCTATCGTATTCGGTTCCACAATGCTGACTTTGCACTGAATACCGAGCACGGTATGAATATTATGTTTAATACTGTTTTGCAGTTCCTGAATTTTGCCGAAACTTTCCAAAAGAGATGTATCGGAGAGTTCCACCTGGATTTCCAAAGTATCGGCAAAGCCCTCGCGGCGTACAATCAACTGATAATGAGGACTTACCTTGTCCATACCGATCAGGACGCTTTCAATCTGCGACGGGAACACATTCACCCCGCGGATTTTCAGCATATCGTCGCTTCTGCC
>CAMGGF010000087.1 GCA_946055445.1 uncultured Ruminococcus sp.
TGCTTGAACAATTTGCTATAGAAATATTTGTCTAACTTTTTGGGGTCACTTCACCTTCGGATTGCAGGGGGATTTTGCATTTGCGGATTTATTTTTTCTTTCGCAGTTTCCCGCCCAACGCGTCTGCGCCGTACAAGGCGCCGAAGATGGCGGCGGCAATTAGGGTAGACCAAAGGCGGTGAAACTCGTATTTTGCCTCTAACACGCCTGTGGCAAACAGCACGCCGACAATGGTGACAATATACAGCGCCAAAAGGAAGGCTTTACACTTGTTTTGCGGCGTTTCGCGATAGGAAAGCACAAAGGCAAGCAAAACGGCAATTAGGGATACGCCGAGGTAAATACAGAAAAATTGTGTCAAAGAACCGCCTCCGTGTGTAAAGGATTTTATCTTTACTCGTTTTCTGCTTCCAAACTTTCCGCAACCTGCATCATCACGGCACATTCTATCCGCTTTTTGAACAGTTCACAGCCGTATTTGTATACGCCGGTAATCGAGCCCGTCGCGTGGTAGGCGTTTGCCGCACAGCCGCCGCTGCAATAGAGTTTTGCCCAGCAGTCTTTGCATTCGGGACGCGCGTAGGCGTTACAGCACTTAAATTCCTGCTGTAAGTCGATGTTCGTGATCCCGTCGTAAATATTGCCCATTTTGTACTTTTCATCACCGACGAATTGGTGGCAGGGGTACAAATCGCCCCACGGCGTCACCGCCAAATATTCCGTGCCCGAGCCACAGCCCGAAATGCGTTTGTAAATGCACGGCCCGCCCGTTAAATCGAGCATATAGTGGTAAAAGGTGATGGGGTGTCCTTCTTTTTTGCGGCAGAGCATATCTTTTGCCAAAATTTCATATTGCTCGTACAGCACGGGCAAATCCGCTTCGGAAAGTGCATACGGTGCGTCGGGCGCGCAGACCACGGGTTCCATGGAAAGTTCGGTAAAGCCCAAATCTGCCATATGGAAAATATCGTTTGTAAAATCAATGTTGTTCTTTGTGAATGTACCGCGCACATAATAGCCTTTGTCGCCGCGCTTTTTCACAAATTCCTGAAATTTCGGCACAATTACATCATAACTGCCTTGCCCGTTGACGGTTTTGCGCAAACGGTCATGCACTTCCTTGCGCCCGTCTAAGGAAAGCACCACATTGTGGCACTCGCGGTTGGCAAATTCCGTCACTTCGTCATCTAACAATACGCCGTTGGTGGTTAAGGTGAAACGGAAGTTTTTGCCCTTTTCCTTTTCAATACTGCGCGCGTACGCGACCAACTGCTTGATGACTGCAAAATTCATCAGCGGTTCGCCGCCGAAAAAGTCCACTTCCAAGTTTTTACGCTTGCCCGAATGTTCCACCAAAAAGTCAAGCGCGCGTTTGCCCGTTTCAAAGGACATCAGCGCCCGTTCTCCGTGGTATTTGCCCTGCGCGGCAAAGCAGTATTCGCAGTTTAAGTTGCAGGTGTGCGCCACATGCAAACACAGCGCCTTCAATTCGGTGTGGCGGTTTTTAAAATCGAATGCCTTGTTTTCGTAAACATCTTCGGTAAAGAGTTTGCCGTCGGAAACAAGTTCTGCAATATCCGAAAGCATTTCGTCCAAATCCGCTTCGGTCACATCGGGGCGGTCACCGTATTTTTTCAGCAACGCTGCTTTTATTTCTGTTGGTGTATGGGTTTCAAACATTGCAATCGCGTCAAAGGCCACTTCGTCCACCGCGTGCACCGCGCCGCTGAACACATCTAACACAATGTTGTACCCGTTTAATTTATATTGATGTACCATAGAAAATCCTCAAAAAGAAAAGCCGTTTGCTGTTCAACAGAAAACGGCTTCTTTGAAAATGCCAATAAACTTATTTCTGCTCCATGCATTTTTCGCATTGCTGATTGGCAACGCCGCAGGAGGTTTTGCAAGCGCTCTGGCAAGAGGTCTGGCATTCGCCGCAACCGCCGGTTTTTGCGCTTTCTTTTAAATCCCGGGTTTTTACGGTTTGAATTCTTTTCATAATTCTAATTTCTCCTTACAAGAATTTTATTCGTAAATATAGTAGCACAAGGTGGGCGGTTTGTCAATCGCAAACCGTGATTTTCGGGAATTCTCCGCCGTCGGCAAGCACTTTCAACCCGTGCGCTTGTGCATTTTCGAGTGCGGCGGCAATTTCCCTTGTCACGCGCTCACCGCGCACCAACAAGGGCACCCCGGGCGGATAACACCAAACGGTGTTGAGACTCGTTTTCCCAACGGCGTTTTGTAACGGTACGCGCGCACCCGTCTGCTTTGCCGCTGCGGCAGGGGTAAACACAACGGGCGGCAGGGGAACGGGCGTGAATTGCAGCGGTACGGCGGCACTTTGTAAAGTGCAGTCAATTTCCCGTAGCGCCGCAAAAAGCCGCGAAAAGCCCGCTTCGGTGTCGCAAACCGAGGTCATCAACAGGGCGTAGGTTACCGCCGCCATTTCGCCCTCGATTTTGTATTCTACGCGCAATTTCTGCAAAAGCGATACACCGTCTGTGTTCGTGTTTGCCGTTACAATCGGCAGTTTTCCGCCGTCAAAAGCGAAAAAGGCAGGGTGCATTTCTAAACAGTCTTTCCCTTTACATAAAACGGTGCAATGTTCTAATACTTTGCAATTTTCCGAAAAATCGTCTAACCGTTCCGCATATTTCAAAAAGGCGGTTTGCCCGTTTTCCTCTAAAAACCGCACGCATTCCGAAACGGAGGCCAACAAAATATAGGACGGGCTGGAAGTTTCAAAAACCGAAAGTTTCCGTTGAAAAGATGCGGGAGATATGCGGTCTGTGCACAAATGCGCCGCCGCCGTCTGCGTGAGGGCGGGGAGGGTTTTGTGTAAAGAATGAATGACGATATCCGCACCTGCCGCCACCGCCGAACACATTTTTTGATTTGTAAATGCCAAATGCGCACCGTGCGCCTCATCGACCAAAAGCGGAATATCTTTTGCGTGCAATATGTCCGCAATCGTGCGAATATCGCTGATGATCCCGTCATAAGTCGGTGAAGTCAGCACGCACAGGCGAATATCTTTGTTCTGTTTGAGCGCCTCTTCCACGCTTTTGGGTGCAATACTGCCCGCAATCCCCGTTTTTTCGTCTGTCGGCGGCTGGATATACACCGGCACAAGCCCCAACAACTCCACGGCATTGTAAACGGATTTGTGGCAGTTGCGCGCAAGCAAAATTTTGTCACCTTGTTGTGTTGCGGCGGCAATGCCTGCCAAAATCCCGCAGGTTGAACCGTTTACAAGCGCAAAACTGTGCTTTGCGCCGTAGAGCGCGCAAAGGCGGTCGTTTAAATCTTTTAAAATGCCCTCGGGTGCGTGCAAATCGTCAAATCCGTCAATTTCGGTAATGTCCATAGAATAGGGGAGGGCGTTGCCGAGCATCGCGGTGTTGCGTTTGTGCCCCGGCATATGAAAGGGGTATGTATCCGTTTCGCCGTAGGCTTGCAAATGAAAAAGTAAATCGGTATGGTTCATGCTGTTGCCCCCTTTCGAAACTGTTTCGGCGTAACGCCTTTGTATTTTTTAAAGGTTTTCACAAAATAACTCAAATCGTTAAACCCGCACCCCAACGCAATATCCGTGACGGTTTCGTCGCTGTATAACAGTTGCTCGCACGCGCATTCCACGCGGTAATAGTTGAGATAGTCAATCGGCGTTCTGCCCGTCATTTCCGCAAAAAAGCGGCAAAAGTATTTCGGGGACATTTCCGCCGCCGCGGCAAGTTCTTCCAAGGTAATCGGCGCACTGTACTGTTCGCGGATTAGCCCCAACGCGTTTTTCAACTGCCGAATCCGTTTACTGCCGCGCCCCGAAAGCGACACCGCCCCTTGGTAACAGCGGTTTTGTATGATTAACCCGATAAACTGCAACAGAAGGCCTTGCGTAATGCAGGCAAAGCCCTTTTCCTGGGCGGACAGCGTGTCGAACAACTGCCACAGTACTGCCGCTTCCGGCGTGCCGTTCCGAAATACACGCTGTAACTCCACACGGTGATTTTGCACATCTTCCAATTCTTTTTTGCAGACGGAATTGCCGCCGATAAACGCGCTCAAATCCAAGTCGATGCATTCGTACACGCAGTCCGTCGGCGTGCCGCCGTGTAAAACACCGTCTTGAATGAGTGCCGTGTCGCCCTCGGAAAGACTGTATGTATCCTCGTTTAACGAAAGCGAAAAATGCCCCGAAACCACGCGCAACAGTTCGTAATCAATGTGCCAATGAAACGGCATTTGATAGCGCGGGTGGGTTTTGTCCACATGGTGAAATTCAATCGGAAAGTCGAAAGTTCCACGGATTTTTTGTTCTTGATAGTCCGAATAACTCATAAGTCCCTCAAAAGTGAATATTATTATACTTTATTGGTATTATACACCTTGATTTCAGTAAAAAACAACAGTATAATGAAAGAAAATAGAAATTTTTTATTTTTAATGCCAAGGAGGAATACAATAATGAGCAAACAAAGACTAATCGGCGACTATCCCGTAATCGGCATTCGCCCGACCATTGACGGCAGACGCGGTCCGTTAAAGGTACGCGAGTCGCTTGAAGAGCAAACGATGAATATGGCGAAGTCCGCCGCAAAACTGTTTGAAGACAATTTGCGCTATACCGACGGCGAGCCTGTGAAAGTGGTTATTGCCGACACCACCATCGGGCGTGTGGCAGAGGCCGCCGCGTGTGAAGATAAATTCCGCAAAGCGGGCGTGGCAATTACGCTGACGGTCACGCCGTGCTGGTGCTACGGCTCGGAAACGATGGATATGGACAAAAACACCATCAAGGCGGTTTGGGGCTTTAACGGCACCGAGCGCCCGGGCGCGGTGTATCTCGCATCCGTGCTTGCTTCCCACGCGCAAAAAGGCTTGCCCGCATTCGGCATTTACGGCAAAGATGTGCAGGATATGGACGCGACGGAAATCCCCGACGATGTGAAAGAAAAACTCCTGCGCTTCGGCAGAGCGGCTGTCGCGGCGGCAACGATGCGCGGCAAATCGTATCTCCAAATCGGCTCGATTTGCATGGGCATTGCAGGCTCGATTATCAACTGCGATTTCTTCGAGGAATATCTCGGTATGCGTGTGGAGTCTGTGGACGAGGTTGAGATTATCCGCCGTATGACCGAAGGCATTTATGACGAAGCGGAATTTCAAAAAGCACTCGCGTGGACAAAAGAAAACTGCAAAGAGGGCTTTGACAAAAACCCCGATTGGTTCAAAAAATCCGACGCAGAAAAGGAAGAGGCTTGGGCGTTCGTTGTCAAGATGATGTGCATTATCAAAGACCTGTACGGCGGCAATCCGAATTTGCCCGCAGGGTGTGAGGAAGAGGCTGTCGGGCACAATGCGCTGTGCGGCGGTTTCCAAGGGCAGCGCCAGTGGACGGACTTTTACCCGAACTGCGACTATCCCGAGGCACTTCTCAACTCCTCGTTTGACTGGAACGGCGCGAGAGAAACCTATGTCCTCGCCACCGAAAACGATACTTTGAACGGCGTTTCGATGCTGTTCGGCAAACTCTTGACCAACACCGCGCAGATGTTCTCCGATGTGCGTACCTATTGGAGTCCCGAGGCGGTTAAAAAAGCGACCGGTTATGAATTAGAAGGTGTCGCGAAAGAGGCGGGCGGCTTTATCCACCTGATTAACTCCGGCGCATCTGCGCTCGATTTCTGCGGCGAAGTCAAAGACGAAAACGGCAACGGTATCATCAAACCGTTCTGGGAAATGTGTGCGGCCGACCAAAAGAAATGCTTGGATGCAACCACTTGGAACGCGGCGGATATGGGCTATTTCCGCGGCGGCGGATTCTCCTCTCGTTTCTTGACCCGCAGTGAAATGCCCGCCACGATGTGCCGTTTGAACATCGTGAAAGGCTTAGGCCCTGTGATGCAGATTGTCGAAGGCTATACCGTCAATCTCCCCGACGAGGTTTCCGACAAACTGTGGAAACGCACCGACTACACTTGGCCGTGCACTTGGTTTGCCCCGCGCATTACGGGCGAGGGCGCGTTCAA
>CAMGGF010000088.1 GCA_946055445.1 uncultured Ruminococcus sp.
AAATCGGCGCTGTGAAATTAGATGAAACCTTGCGCGAAATCGATACCTTTTCGGTTATTATCAAATCCCAAGTCGGTAAGCGTTTACAAAGCCGCGTAAAGACGCTGACGCACCTTACCAATGATGACATCGCAAACGGAATTTCGTTTCAAAAAGCCATTATGCAGTTTACCGCTTGGCTCGGTACGGGAGAGAATACCTTTTTAACTTGGGGGGACGGGGATATCCGAACCCTTATTAAAAACTGTGAATACTTTTTAGACACTGCCGAATTATCGTTTGTACACAATTATGCGGATTTGCAAAAGTACTGTCAAGGGTTTACGGACGCCGCTTCTTCGGGACAGCAGTTGGGCCTTTCCGCCGCAGCGGAAAAACTCGGCGTCAATCCCGATTCTTATCCGCACCACAGAGCGCTTGATGACAGCCGCCTTTCCGTTGCTTGCTTGAAAAGTGTATTTGACGCAGAAAAACTAAAAAAATACACGCGCCCTTGTGACCGTGAATTTTATGCGCGACTGGCGTTTAAGCCCTATTACATCAGCGATATGCGCAATCCTTTGGTGGATAAAAAGCAGTTTCGCTGTGTTTGCAATTTGTGCGGCGGCAAGGTGAAGAAAGAAAAGAATTGGAAATACAGCAACAATTCTTTCCGTGCGGTGTTTTACTGCCCGCACTGTGATTACCGTTTTCGTGCCGCTGTACGATACAAGCAGTTATATGACCGATTAGAGGTGCGAAAAACCTTTACGGAGGTTAAGGCGGAAGAGGCTGCGCAAAATCCCGCAGATGCGCCTACTGCGGCAACGGAACAATAAAACTTTTAAGACCAATCGGTATTTGCCGATTGGTCCTTTTCTTTTTTGGAGGGCTTTGCTTACCAAAAGTTACAAAAAATCGGTCAATTATTACATTTCGCATTTTTTTAAAAGGGATTTTGCTATGATAGCATTACAAGGAGGCAGGACTATGGGTAAAAGTATTGCAAAGTTTTATTTGATTACTATTTTGGCAAATGTAATTTTTTATTTCCCTATTGGTATGTTCCTTCTGTGGTGCGTAACAGAGACGGGTGAAGAATTAGTCGGGTGGTTCGCTGCAATATTTGCATTTCTCTTATTGTTTTGTTTTACAAATGTTCTGTTAAAACGGGTACTTCGGGAGAAACGAGGATGCATAACAAAAGCGGAAATCATACAATTCCTAATACCGTACTTTGTTTGTGTCGGTGCGTTGACCCTTATGGGTGTGGGTGAGTTTGTTCTGAATTGGATTTACGGCTTTCCACTTTCGATTTATGCAGTAGGCGTAACGGTAAAACAAATCCTTATACTTGTTTTGCCGACTTTATATTCTGTCGGTGCAGTATACAGCACATCACATCTTTTGAATTTTTACAGTTTGGCAATTTTGTTTTCAGTGCTCCATATGTTCTCTATCCTCTTTATTTTGATAAAAATAGGAAGAAAAAAGGATAACGCTTGATGATTCCATATTTTGTTTGGAGGTTTTGGAGGTGTGTATATGTGTAAAAAAATAGCAAAGTTTTATTTTGTCAGCATTTTCGGTGCGGCAATGTTTTATTGGACGATAGGCGCCATACCGGGGTGGTTTGTATCGGAAAGTGAAAGTGTTATAGGGTGTTGTATTGTTTCTGTGCTTGCATATATTCTGCTTTTGTGGTGTACGAAACTCTTAATCAAAGACATATTTCAAAATACGGAAATCGAAAAAACCGATATTTGGCGAATTTTACTGCCGTATTTCATTGCAGTTGACATATTTATTCTGCTGTTTTGTATCAATATATGTAAAGATATGCTTCCGCTCAATGAAACCGTGTATGGCATAATTGATGATGGAATATTCAAATTCGGGCTCGCTTTTGTTCTGCCCGTTTCCTATTCCGTGATTATGCTGTGGGGGGTGTCGAACTATTCATATTTCGTATTCTATTGTGCGGCAATTCTGTTTTCTGTTTTGCATATGATTGCAATTAAAGTCCTCTTTATTCAACAGGTAAAACAAAACGCATCCGTAAAACGGGGAGAAGAATAAAACTGTATGTAAAAAAGCCTGCCGTGCGGCAGGCTTTTTCTTGGTTAAAATTAGATAACACGCACACGAACGGTTTCGTCCAACGCTTCGATTGCGGCGATTGCGTCAGCGGAAACATCGGTGTCGGTGTCAAGCATTGTATAGGCATATTCGCCGCGGGATTTATTGACCATATTATCAATGTTGATGTTTTCGCTCGCAACGGTCGAAGTTATCTTGCTAATCACATTCGGTACATTTTTGTGAATAATGGTAATTCTTGCGCGCCCGCTTCTCGGGACGGAAACGGCGGGCATATTTACGGAATGGGTGATGTTGCCGTTTTCGAGATAATCGCGGATTTCGTCAACCGCCATTACCGCGCAGTTGTCCTCGGACTCGGGGGTTGATGCGCCGAGGTGGGGGAGAATCAATACGCCGGGAGCGCCGAGCAGTTCATCATTGCCGAAGTCGGTGGCATACGCCGCGATTTTACCGTCATTGATTGCCGCCAAAACGTCAGCGGTGTTCACCAAATCCCCACGCGCAAAGTTGAGAATGCGCACATTGTCTTTCATTGCGGCAATGGTTTTCGAACAAACCAATTCTTTGGTGTCGGGCGTCAGCGGGACATGTAAGGTGATATAGTCACTGTTTGCGTAAATTTCATCGAGCGAAGCCGCGTGGTGCACACCGCGAGAAAGCGACCAAGCCGCGTCTACGGACAAGAACGGGTCATAACCGTATACTTCCATACCGAGAGAGAGTGCCGCATTTGCAACCAAAACGCCGATAGCACCCAAACCGACTACGCCGAGGGTTTTTCCTTTGATTTCGGGTCCTGCAAAAGCAGATTTGCCTTTTTCAACCATTTTCGGTACTTCTGCGCCGTTGCCTTTTAAGGTTTTTACCCAATCCATAGCGGCGGGAATTTTACGAGAAGATAAAAGCATTGCGCAAAGGACTAACTCTTTTACGGCATTCGCATTCGCGCCGGGGGTGTTAAACACAACAATGCCCTGTTCGCTGCACTTTTCAATCGGAATGTTGTTGACACCTGCACCTGCTCTTGCGATTGCCAAGGTGCCTTCGGGCATTTCCATATCGTGCATAGATGCGGAACGCACCAAAATGGCATCGGGATTGGTTTCTTCACCCGAATATGCGTAGTTGTCGGGGAAGTTCTTTAACCCTGTTTCGGAAATTTTGTTGAGTGTTAAAATCTTATACATGTCAAAAATACCTTTCCTTAGGAATTGGCTTTTTCAAATTCAGCCATAAAGTCAACCAATTTTTGCACGCCTTCGTACGGCATTGCGTTGTAAATGGACGCGCGCATACCGCCGACGGTACGGTGACCTTTCAGGTTGATAAGCCCTGCCGCCTCGGCTTCTTTTACGAATTTCGCATTGAGTTCGTCGCTGTCGGTTACAAAGGGAACATTCATAAGAGAACGGTCTTCGGGCACAACCGTACCGCGGAACATTTTGCTGTTGTCCAAGAAGTCATACAGCAGTTTGGCTTTTTTCACATTGCGTTCTTTCATCGCTTCCAACCCGCCGTTTTCTTTGAGCCATTCCAACACCAATTTGCAAATGTAAATGGTGTAGCAGGGGGGCGTGTTGTAAAGCGAATTATTGTCCGCGTGGATTTGATAGTTGAGCATTGTCGGCGTAATATCACGCGCTTTGCCGAGCAAATCTTCGCGGATAATGCAGATGGTAAGTCCTGCAGGCGCAACATTCTTCTGCGCACCGCCGTACACCATACCGAATTTCGACACATCCAAAGGCTCCGACAGGAAGCATGAGGAAATATCCGCAATAAGCGGTACATCGCCGGTGTCGGGCAGTTCGTGATACACCGTGCCGTAAATGGTATTGTTCATACAAATATAAAAATAGTCTGCATCGGGTGTGAAATCCGCTTTATTCAGTTTCGGAATATAGGAGAAGGTTTTATCGGCAGAAGATGCAACTGCCTTCACTTCACCGTATTTCTGTGCCTCGGCAAAGGCTTTTTTTGCCCATTGGCCGGTAATAACATAGTCTGCTTTGCCGCTGCCGTTTAAGAAATTCAAAGGAATCGCGGCAAACTGTGTGGATGCACCGCCCTGCAAAAACAGCACTTTGTAATTGTCCGGAATGTTCATCAATTCACGCAAAAGGCTTTCCGCACTCTTGATGATGGAATCATAGACTTTCGAGCGATGGCTCATTTCCATAACGGACTGACCGCTACCCTCATAATCAAGCATTTCGGCAGCCGCTTTTTTCAGGACTTCTTCCGGTAGCATAGAAGGACCTGCCGAAAAATTGTAGACTCTGGACATTATAAATACCTCCAAAAATATGGTTTTTAACGCGTTGATTTGCATTATAGCAAAGGGCGTATGCAAAAGTCAATGAATTGACAACAATTTAACAATCTTTTTTTAATTTTTTTTGTAAATTCTTTTGATTTGTTCACTTTTTTAACAATCTGACCAAACATTTTGCTGAAAATATGCAAATCTTTTCGATTATTGTAGTTGCAGAACACCTAAAAATAATATATAATTGAAACTCAAATATTTTTCTGGTTTTTTTGGAGTTGATACATAATGAATCCCTTGATAAAGGATGATTTTATATTGCCGACCGTTGCGTTGCGCGGTTTGGTTGTATTCCCCGATATGACACTGCATTTTGACATCGGCAGAAAAAAATCCATTTCTGCCGTGAAAAATGCGATGCTCAACAAGCAAGACCTTTTTTTGATTGCGCAAATTGATATGGCAGAGGAAGTCCACGGCAGGCAGTCGTTATTTGACATCGGTGTGGTGTGTGAGATAAAACAGTTGGTTCGTTTGCCTTCGGGCGAATATTACCGTGTTGTTGTTGAGGGGAAATACCGTGCCCGTTTGGTTGATTTGGTGGAGGAAAAGCCGCATTTTGTATCATCCGTGCGTGCACTTGCTACCAAAGAAAGCCGCACAGCGTCAATCACGGATGTTGATGCAATGATGCGATATGCGAAGTCCCTGTTTGAAACTTATGCGTCGATGCAGCAAAAAATTGCACCGGATATTGTTTTGGGTGTGCATTCCCTGCATTCCGCAGGCAAATTGGCGGACTATATTGCGGGCAATCTGCCTTTGGAATATACATCCAAGCAGTTTATTTTAGAAGAATTGAACGCGATGAAACGGCTTGAAAAACTTTGCGTTGTTTTGGCGCGTGAGATTGAATTGCTCGATGCAATGGAAACGATTGAAGACCGCGTACAAGCGCAAATGGATGACAACCAGCGGGAATACTACTTGCGGGAACAGTTAAAAGCCATTGCCGAAGAACTCGGTGAGGGAGAGTCTTCTCTTTCCGAAGCCGCCAAGTACCGTGAACGCATTTTGGCTTTGCAATTGGAAAAAGAAAGTGAAGAAAAACTGTTGCAAGAGTGTGACCGTATGGCGCATATGCAGCCGACGAGTCCCGAAAGTGCCGTTTCCCGTTCGTATTTAGATGCTGTTTTGGCTTTACCGTGGCAAAAGTTTTCAAAAGAGAATTTAAACCTTGAAAACGCGCGCAAAATATTAGACAAAGACCATTTCGGGTTGGAGGAAGTGAAAGACAGAATTTTGGAACTTTTGGCGGTACGCAAACTTTCTCCCGATGTGAAAGGGCAGATCATTTGCCTTGCAGGCCCGCCCGGTGTTGGGAAAACCTCGATTGCTAAATCCCTTGCGAAAGCAATGAACCGCGAATATACGCGTATTTCTCTCGGCGGCGTGCACGATGAGGCGGAAATTCGCGGACACAGAAAGACCTATATCGGTTCTATGCCCGGCAGTATTATTACAGCGATTACGCGTGCGGGCACGATGAACCCGCTTGTGTTGCTTGATGAAATCGACACACTTGCGAGCGATTACAAGGGCGACCCCGTTTCCGCCTTCCTTGAAGCGTTAGCCCCCGAGCAAAACAATACCT
>CAMGGF010000089.1 GCA_946055445.1 uncultured Ruminococcus sp.
ACTGACAAGCACTTCTAAATCAGAATTGTTAAAGTGCGCTTGTGCATTGCTTTTCACCTGTGATTGTGTGTCGCCCGCCATAAGCAGAATGCGCTCGGCCATCATAGAGACATCAAACGGTTTTAAGAAATAATAGTCAGCGCCCGCCGTAAGTACTTCATTCTCAAATCGCTGATTGTCCACGCCGGATACAACCATTACCAACGGTTTTTTGATTTTCGGATTTTTAGACATCTGCTGTAAGACACCGAGCGCATCCACCGAGGACATGATCGCGTCCATGACCAGCACATCAGGCTTTTCAAGCTCCAAAAGCCGCAAAACCTCACTGCCGTTTTTCGACACGCGCCGAACCTCGAACCCGTACGATTTGAAAACGGATGTACAATGCTTTCCGAATTCGTTTGCTTCCTCTGTAAATAGAATTTTGAGTGTTTTCTCCATAAAATTGACCTCCTGTTTTGATTTCTGCCATATTTTACCATATTAGTTAATATTTGGCAATGGTATTTTTAAAAATATTTTTATTTTTTTCAAAATCAAACAGAATCCCGTAAAATGAAAGGATGTATACCCGTATAAAACAGATATACATCCTTTTTTCGCTTAAGACGCCTCTTTTAACAATAAAGATTCTTCTTTTTCGGCATCTTTCAGCATCGTTTCGGCAAAAATGCCGTACCCTTGCAAGGCGTTGTTGACAAACACATGGGTTACCGCACCTACCAACATACCGTTCTGCAAAATCGGGCTGCCACTCATTCCTTGGACAATACCGCCTGTTTTTGCAATCAAATCGCTGTCGGTGATTTCCACAATCAAGTTTTTACCGTTCTCATCAGAATTCGGGTAAACCTTGGTAATTTGGGCATCGTAATAGTGCGGGCCTGTGTCGTCGACCGTTGCTATAATTTGTGCGTAGCCGGTTTTCACCTCATTTTTGGTTGCCACAGGCAGTTCGGGGGCGTTACTGTCAAACTTACGCAGTACACCGTAAACACCTGTTTCACCGTTACGAAACAATTTGCCGATGATTTCCTCTTGGAACACGCCGCAAAGTTCGCCGGTAATGCCGGCGCTACCCTTGTAACAGCCGCTGATTTGCGTTTTTATCGCATCTCCGCGGCCAAACGGCATAACCGTGCCGGTGTCAATATCACAAATCGCGTGTCCGAGTCCGCCGAACACACCGCTGTCTTTACAATAAAAGGTCATCGTACCGACGCCGGCTGTGCTGTCGCGCACCCATAACCCGGCCTTTGGTTTTCCGTCATTTGCGGAAATTGCAAGTTCCAAGTCGACTTGCCAGACCTTCTCGTTTCGAGAAACGGTTAAGGTTATACTATTCTGACTTTGCTGAATAGCATCGCTTAACTGTGACACGCTTTGCACGGATTGCCCGCCTACCGCAAGCACGATATCCCCGACCTTTAGGCCGGCGCGCTTTGCCGGATTGACAATGCCGTTTGCGGTCGGTACATCATCCATACCGACAACCAAAATACCGTTTGTAAAGATTTTTATACCAAAAATATCACCGCTTGGCACAACATATTGCCGTTTGCTGACCGTGACTGTCGAAGATTTCACCGGAATGGTGTTCAGCAACGAAATATTCACCTGGTAACTCTCGTTACCTTCGGAGTCTTCAGAGACCGATTGCACAAAATTTGCTGAAAAAACCGTGTTTTCCTTTTTCGAATTTTGTAACGAGTAAATGCCGTTGACATTTATCTCTTGATTCTCCGAAAGGCTGATGGAATCGGGATATGCCCGATCCCCCATACATACCAAAGCAAATATGACAGAGGCAGCAACAAGACTGAAAAGGCTGAAAAATTTGAATAACTTCTTCATTTTTCACCTCCGCACGCGGTTTTTTTGAACCGCACTAATACTTTGTGCGTTACGCGAAAAATTATTTACGGAAAAAATAAGACTTTACGGGGAATTTTAGTTTCAACCGTAAAGTCTTACAAATTTTAATTTTTAAATGGTTTTAATGCAAGCAAAATATCCGCCACGGCATCTTCCGAAGAAGAAGTATCCGAAGAAACCGTAATATCGGCATATTTTTTATAAAACGGCAAACGCTCATAATAAATATCATCAATGGTTTTGCCTTTTTCAGCCGCAACGCCGCGCGTTTTAATGTTATTCAGACGCGCTTTTACCGTTTCTAACGCAACATCTAAAAACACTATAATCCCGTCGCGTTTGAGTTTTTGCATTGCCGAATCACGAAAAACCGCACTGCCGCCGGTGGCAATCACGCAGTTTTCACAGTCCAACGAAACAATGGCTTCGCATTCCGCATCTAAAAATCGTTCGAGACCATCCTTATCAATAATATCTTGCAAAAGACGCTTTTCCCGTTGCTGAATGACCAAGTCTGTATCGCAAAACCCAATGCCGAGCGTTTTTGCCAAAATGACACCTACGGTACTTTTCCCCGAAGCGGGCATACCGATTAAAACGATATTTTTCATCAGATGGAAATTTCGTGCGCCAACTTATACATATTCAAATCGATAGTTTTGGTCATATTCAGCGCTTCAAAAATATCAAAATCAACGATTTCATCTTTTTGCATGGCAACCACACGGTTTCCGATGCCTTGCTTCAAAAGTTCAACTGCTTTGCAACCCATCAAACTACCGGCTACACGGTCGCGTACGGTCGGTGAGCCGCCGCGTTGCACATGACCGAGAATGGTTGCACGGGATTCCACACCGGTTTCTTTTTCAATACGCTGTGCCATTTCCTGCACACCGCCGATACCCTCGGCAACAATAATAATGAAATGCCGTTTGCCTGTTTTTTGGGTACGGCGCATACGCTCAATTACATCTCTCTCGAAATCGAAATCGACTTCGGGAATTAAAATGCTCGTCGCACCGCAGGCAATACCGGAATTCAGTGCGATGTACCCTGCTCTTCTGCCCATAACCTCAACAACGGAACAACGGTCATGCGACTCGGAAGTGTCACGCAAACGGTCAACCATTTCCATAACAGTGTTCATAGAAGTGTCATAACCAATGGTATAGTCACAGCAGGCAATATCGTTGTCAATCGTGCCGGGAATGCCCACGCAGGGTACGCCGCGCAAAGAAAGGTCACGCGCACCGCGGAACGAACCGTCACCGCCGATGACAACAATGCCTTCCATTTGCATTTCTTTGCACACATCTAACGCTTTCTGCATCCCCTCTTCTGTTTTAAACTCGGGGCTTCTTGCAGAATACAGAATTGTACCGCCGCGATTGATGATATTGGAAACGCTGCGAAGATTCATTTCATACATATCGCCGTACATCAAACCGTTGTAACCACGGCGAATACCCATAACGCGAAATCCGTTCTCACAGCCTGCACGCACAACCGCACGAATGGCAGCATTCATACCGGGCGCGTCGCCGCCGCTTGTTAACACACCGATTGTTTTCATAATCCTTCACCTCAAAAATGAAAATCATATATTCCAAGTTACTATGATACACAAAACCGAAATATTGTCAAGTGAATATCTTTTTTTTCAACAAAAAGACAGTTTTATTTTAACATAACACCTTTTTCGCCGAGTAACCGTTTGAGTTCATTTAGCAAAGGCGCATTTATGTCAACACCCCGTGCGGAAACATATCTTTTCCTCGTATCATTATAATACAAATAGACAGGAACATTCCCCTCAAAAATGGAAAGTAAATTTTTCACTTTTCTGTCTTGCGCACTGTCGAGGGTGTCTACTAAAAGCATAAGTCCCGTTTGAATTTCACGCGGAATTTCATTTTTGTCCGTAGGCTGTTCTTTTGCTTGTTCTGCAATCGGTTGTGCCGCCGTAACCAATTGCGCATTCGGACAGGGCGAAATACGGTCAGGTATGACTTTTGCGCTTTCTTCCTCCCGCAATGAAACGCGTCCCTCCACGAGAATAATATTTCCCGTCATCAGCAAATGTGAAAACTGCGCGTATATCTTCGGAAAGACCAAAAGTTCCATACTGCCGTATAAATCTTCTACGGTTACGAACGCCATTGTTGTGTCATTTTTGGTCGTTTTCTTTTTTATGGCAGTTATAATTGCGAGCAAACGCACCGATGTCCCGTCCGCAATTTTGCTCATCGTATCTTTTTCTGCGTCGAGCAAATCGGAAATTCGAGCAACACGCAGTTTTTCGGAAAGCGCAATGTGTTCCGCCATTGGGTGACCTGACAAATAAAGACCGGTCGCCTCTTTTTCCATTTGCAAGCGTTCTGATACCGGAAATTCCGTACAGCGTCGGTAGTTTGGGGTGTACGCGGCAGGCTCGGCGGAACCGATGGAAAACATATCCAACTGTCCGTCAAGATTGCGGCGGGAATCCCCCTCTAACCCTGCAATGATATCGGGGAAGTTTTGCAGCATTTCACGGCGGTTTAAGCCTAAATGATCCAAGGCACCGCTTTTGATTAACCCCTCAACCGCACGCTTATTAAACTCTTTTCCGTACAGCCGTTTACAAAAATCGTAAAAATCCGAAAACAGCCCGTTCTTTTCGCGTTCCTCGGTTATCATGCGGATAAACCCTTTACCGAGATTTTTAATCGCCAAAAGTCCAAACCAAATTGCACCGTCTTTACTCGGCGCAAACGAATGCAAACTTTCGTTGACATTCGGCGGTAAAACGCGAATGCCCATACGCGTACAATCTGCAATATATGCGGAAATTTTTGCAGAATCGTCAATCACACTGGTGAGCAGCGCCGACATAAACGCACACGGGTAATGACATTTTAAATATGCCGTTCTGTACGCAACTACTGCATACGCGGCGGAGTGGGATTTATTGAAAGCGTATGACGCAAATGAGGTCATATCATCGAAAATGCTGTTTGCCGTATCCGCTGAAATACCGTTTGCCACACAGCCGCAACACAAGGTATTTCCGTTTTCGTCTTGTTGACCGTTGACAAAGTATTCCCGTTCCTGCTCCATTACCTTGTGCTTCTTCTTGGACATTGCGCGGCGGACCACATCGGCGCGCCCAAAAGAATACCCCGCAAGCGATCGAAAAATCTGCATGACTTGCTCTTGATATACCATACAGCCGTAGGTGACATCTAAAATCTCTTTTAACTGCGGCGCTTTGTAATGAATACGGTCCGGATGGTGGCGGTTTTCAATGTAATCGTCAATTGAGTCCATAGGTCCGGGGCGATACAGAGAGATAACTGCGATAATATCTTCAATATTTTGCGGTTTTAAACGCGTTAAAACACTACGAAGCCCCGCCGACTCGCATTGAAACACACCGTAAGTTAATCCTTTTGAGAACATATCATAGGTTTTGGGGTCATCTAACGGGATTGTTTCCATATCAAAATCCGCTTGCGTTTGCCGAATTTGCTTTTCCGCGTCACTGATTACCGTTAGGGTACGCAGGCCTAAAAAGTCCATTTTAAGGAGACCCAATTCCTCAATCGTAGTCATTGTGAATTGCGTAACCACGGACTCGTCATTCCGGGCAAGCGGCACATATTCGCTGACGGGTTTGTCCGTAATCACCACGCCTGCCGCGTGTGTGGAAGCGTGACGCGGCATACCTTCCACGCTTTTTGCCGTGTCAATCAGTTCGTGAATTTTTTCATCTGTGTCATATAATTTTTTCAATTCCGCATTCTTTTTCAGTGCGGCTTCAATGGTAATTCCGAGTTCACGCGGGATTTGTTTTGAAACGGAATCAACCGTATTGTACGGCATACCGAGCACCCGCCCGACATCGCGGATTGCGCCGCGCGCCGCCATTGTACCGAAAGTAACAATCTGCGCAACATGGTCTTTGCCGTATTTTTGAATGACATAATCAATTACTTCTTCGCGGCGTTCATAGCAAAAATCCACATCAATATCCGGCATACTCACGCGCTCGGGATTCAAAAAGCGCTCAAAAATCAAGTTGTAGCGCATTGGGTCAATGCCGGTAATCCCCATACAGTATGCGGCAATACTTCCCGCGC
>CAMGGF010000090.1 GCA_946055445.1 uncultured Ruminococcus sp.
CGTCGCTGTTATAGGTATGGGAATGGGTATCGCCTTTGAGCCACCGTTTTTCTTTAAAGAAAAACTCGATTTCATATTCCGCGCGCACGCCGTTTCCGACACGATCGAGCCCCACAATGATTTTCCAGTTCCCCGCAGCGGGCGTACAGCGGTCATAGCCCGGTGTTGCGTACTTTTCGCTGATAATCACATCTTGCCGCACATTGCCCGACGCGCCGATTTGCCTGCCGTCAGCGCCCACAAGTCCGAAATCGAGGTTGCCTTCTTCTTTCGGCGTCCAGGTATGGCGAATGCGCAGTTCCTCCACATTTTCGGGCACTTCAAAATCTATATAAAAGCATTTTTTACAGTCTTCCGGTGTAAAATTCTTTTCCAAATGAATTGTTTTTGTCTGCATAAAAAATCCACCTCTCGCATTTGGTACAATCATACAATATTTTTGATAATATGTCAAAGGAACTGTTGCAAATGCGCAAAAATTATGCTATATTTTTTATGAATCAGAAAAAAGTGAGGGAGAATTTATGGAAAACAACCAACCGCAAAGCAAATTGCGTAAAACCTCGCCGTTTCGATACGGCATCGGTATGTTCGGCACCTCAATTCCCATCAATATGTTTAAAACCTACGCGGCAATCTTTTATGTAGGTATGCTGGGACTGCCGATGAAGCGGTATTCTTTGGTTTTGTTGATTTACACTTTTGTGGACGCGATTGACAACCCCGTTTACGGATTTTTGTCAGACAGGACACGCACCCGTTGGGGACGCAGACGCCCGTGGCTCGTTATCGGCGTGCCGCTGTTGATTTTGTGCTTTATTTCGTTCTTTAATGTGCCGTCGTTTATCGGTGAAAATCAAACCGCGTTGTTTGTGTACTTTTTACTGATGTATATACTGACGGGCACACTTGACTCCTTGATGAACGCAAACTACGGTGCACTTTTCCCCGAACTGTTCCACAGCGACCACGAGCGCGCAAAAACCAACGCCATTCGCCAGGCATTTCAACTTGTGGCAATGGTGATAAGTATTGCGCTGACGCCTATGATTACGGAAAAAATCGGGTATCGCTTAACGGCAGTCATTTACGGTGTGTTGGCACTGGCAGTCATTCTGTACTGCACCTTCGGCTGTCATGAAGACCCCGAAAGTTGGTCCACGGAAACACCGAAGATTTGGGGCAGTATTAAAGCGCTCATTACCAACAAAAAGTTTTGGATTTTCGGGCTGACAGGCGCATTTTATTCTGCGGCATTTTCCCTGATTTCGCAGGCTATTCCGTTTTATGTGCAGTATTCGCTGAAACTTGACAGCAGCAAAACCACGCTTTTAATGGCGGCGGTCTTTGCGGTTGCGCTCGTCGGTATATTGATTTGGAGCAAACTTACAAAGCGTATTCCCATTATGAAGATTTGGCGCGCATCTTTCTTTATTATGGCTGTGGGTGTTGCACCGCTGTTCTTTATTAACAGTTTGGTGCCCGCTATGTGCATTGCAGGTGCAGTCGGCTTCGGCGTTGCAGGGTGCTTGACCACAATGGACTGCATCGGCGCTAAATTTATGGACGAGGATTACAAAAAATACGGCGTAAAACGTGAGGCAATTATTTCCAGTTGTATGGGTGTTATGAACCGTTTAAACGGTCTGTTTACCTCCCTCGCCTTTTACATAGCGGCAACCGCATTCGGCTTTGAAAGCGGCGAGAATCCCGGCCCCAACCCCGACCTTGCATCCAGAATGCTTTTGATTGTATTCCCCGGGGTGGCGGTACTGATTTCCGCGATTATTTCCCTGTTCCTGCACTTCAAGGACGAAAACAGCAATGAACAAGAATAAATATTTAATTATCAACGCCGATGATTTCGGCTATAATGAAGAACAGACAACAGCCATATGCGAGTTATATAAAAACGGATTGATTACCTCAACCTCTTTCATGGCAGTGGCGGACAGCGCAAGCGAAGCGGCAACCTTGGCGGCAAAGGAAAATATTACGGTCGGGATACATTTAACCGTAAACTCCGACAACGCCAAACACCGCTGGCAGAGTGTCAGCGGCGCGAAATCCCTTTCGGACGGGGCGGGATTATATCCTAACCAATCGGGGATTGCTCTGCACGCACGGCACCGTGACATTGCCGCCGAATTGGAGGCACAATACGATTTTGCCGTAAAAAACGGCTGTGCGGTTGACCACGCTGACAACCATTGCGCCACGCTGTACGGCATTAACGGGCGGCGGTTTTACCGTGACGCTTACGCCTTTTGCAGTCGTCACAACCTCCCCTACCGTTTCCCAAAAACGCCGTATTTTTTAGAACGGCAGTTGGGGCAAAAACTCCCCCGCGCGGTGCTCGCGTTTCAAAAGCATTTGGTACGCCTCGGCGAAAAGCAAGGCGTGAAAATGCCTGATGATGTGGTTTCCAATCCGTATACGCTCGAAAAAATCGGGAATTACGAAGGGTTGCGCCGTTATTATCTCGACGCGGTGGAAAATTGCATTGACGGCGTAACGGAAATGTTTTTGCACCCCGCCTACCCTGCCGACAACGGCGAACGCGAATGGCAAAAGCGCGTTTGGGAATTGCAACTTCTGCAAAGCGGCGACATTTTAGAGAAGGCAGAGAAAAAAGGCATACAGGTTGTTTCCTGGCGCATATTTGAGAATTTATAACCGCAAAAACCCGCAGTTCATTATAGACTGCGGGTTATCTGTTTTAAGCCTGATGTTCGGTCAACAAGAATATAGTATTATATGCATTATAGGTACTTTCGTCAAGAAATACAGCGAGCTATTTATAAAATGTTCAAACTTCCAGTCGAAATACCACGGTTTCAAATTGACAAGGCTTATCTGTTTTTGGTATGATATTGTAGAGAAATCAATGAAAAGTGAGGGCTTATTGTGCAATACTCCGTTCACCGCAAATTACACACCGATTTCAGTGTATTTGAAGAAAACAAACTGCCTGCGCGCAGTTATTTTATTCCCTTTTCCACGGTGGAAAAGGTCAATGCAAGCGACTACAAAAACGAGCGCTACACATCTGACAGAATTCTTATGCTCAGCGGCGAGTGGGAGTTTGCCTATTTTGACCGTTTAAGTAAAATCCCCGAACCGTTTGACACCGCGTCGGCGCAGTTTGACAAAGTAAATGTTCCCTCCACTTGGCAACGGACGGGCTATGACCAAATCGCTTATATCAACACGCGGTATCCGTTCCCCAAAAAGCCGCCCCATATCCCCGAAGATGTGACTGTGGGCATTTACAGAAAAACCGTTGTTTTGACGGAAAGCGAGCGCAAGGTCATCACATTTTTAGGCGTGGCAGGTGCCTTGGCACTCTATATAAACGGCAAATATGTTGGATATTCCGAGGGCTCGCACAACACAGCGGAGTTTGACATTACGCCCTTTGTAACAGACGGGGAAAATGAAATTGTAGCCGTTAACTACAAATGGAGCAACGGCACATACCTTGAATGTCAGGATATGTTCCGTGAAAACGGCATTTTCCGTGATGTATACATGACTTCTCTGGGCGCAAGTTATATTTCCGATTTCCTGTTCCGCCCGCAGAAAAATACAGACGGCACATATGATTTGCATATCCGCGTTGACGGGCAATTCCAAGACGGTACAAAATTGCACATTGCCGCAAAAACCAGAGACGGCATTTTGTTTGAAACCAACCTTTTGCCCCGGACGGAAACAACTGTTTCTGCACTGACGGTTAAAGAGTGGTCGGCAGAAATTCCCAATATTTATGAAGTTCTGCTCACGCTTACTCAAAACGGCACAGAGGCAGAGGCTGTACGCACTTATGTAGGCTTTAAAGATGTACGCATCAAGGGCGAAGTGTTCTACTTAAACGGTCAGCCCATTAAAATGTTCGGTGTCAACCACCACGATACGCATATGACAAAGGGTTACGCCGTTTCTCTTGACGATTTGGAGAAAGATGTGCAGTTGATGAAAGCATACAACTGCAACGCTGTGCGTACCTCCCACTATCCCCCCGATCCGGTCTTTTTGACCATGTGCGACATTTACGGCCTTTACACCGTTGACGAGGCAGATATTGAAACGCACGGCTTTTATTCCGTGCCCGGCACTTACCGCCCTGGGCGGCTGAGCAACAACCCGAAATGGGCGTCCCATTACCTGGACCGTGTTGTCCGTATGTATGAGCGTGATAAAAACCACATTTGCGTAACCATGTGGAGTCTGGGCAACGAATCCGGCGGCTACAAATGCCAAGATGTTTGCTATGACTTTTTGCACAAGGAAAATCCCGAAGTGCCCGTACATTACGAGGGTGTCAACCGCAGTAAGCGCTGGGCTTATGATGTTGTTTCCAGAATGTACGGCAGACCGAAATTGATGCGCAAAATCTTAAACGGCACAGCGGGCAAAAAATACAAGGGCAAGCCTTTCTTCCAATGCGAATATGCCCATGCCATGGGTAACGGCCCCGGTGGATTGGAAGAATATATGCAGTTGTTCTATGCTTCCGAGCAATTTATGGGCGGCTGTATTTGGGAATGGGCA
Organism: uncultured Ruminococcus sp.; assembly: GCA_946055445.1. Classification (GTDB taxonomy): domain Bacteria; phylum Bacillota; class Clostridia; order Oscillospirales; family Acutalibacteraceae; genus Fimenecus. The sequence continues at coordinate 4,555 of CAMGGF010000090.1, forward strand.
GACCACAGCGTATACGATGAAAACGCAAAATACAAATGGACCTACGGTGGCGACCACAACGAGCCTATCCACGACGGCAACTTCTGTGTTGACGGGCTGTTCTACCCCAACCGTGAGCCTTCAAGCGGTGCTTTGGAAATGAAGGTTTGCTACCGCCCCATTCGTGCAAAGTATTTGGGCGGCGGCAAAGTGGAACTTAAAAACACACGCTATTTCAAAGCGACGGACGATATTGCCGTGTTTTATCGGATTATGAAGGACGGCAAAGAGACGGAAAACGGCACGGTGGATATGCCCTTGCAACCGCAGGAAACAAAACAAATCGCGCTGAACGCAGAGGCATTACAATGTGCTGATGCAGATGTTTTCATCGACCTTATCTACCGCGACAAACAAACGGGTGACGAAATTGCCACAGAACAGTTGGCGGTATCTGCCGCTGTTCTCCCCCACGCCGAAAAACCGCGCGAAGTTGCGGGAATTGCCGCTGACAACGGCAAAATTGATGTGACTTTCGAAGAAGGTAAAGCGGTATTTGACTGCAAAAAAGGACTTGTCCGTTACCAAAAAGACGGCACGGAATATGTTAACGGCACACCGCTTGACGGTCTTTCGGGCTTTGTGCCGCACATTTACCGCGGGCGGCTCGACAATGACCAATACCTGAAAATTTTCTGGGATATTTTGGGGTTGGAAGGCGCAAAAGCGCATTTTGCAGGCTGTAAAGTCAAATCGGACGGCGACGGCAAGTTTGTGCGTACCGCTTATAACTTCATTACGCGCGGGATTTTCGTGTTGGCACGGGCGACGGTGGATTACCGGTTCTCGAAGACCGGCGAAATAACCGTTTCCGCAACACTGCACAAAATTTGCCCTGTGACGGCGCAGTTGCCGCGTTTCGGCGTGCATTTGGAAATGCCGAAAGACTTTGAAAAGGTCACCTATTACGGCAGAGGGCCTGCGGAGAACTATGCGGATTTCAAGGAGCACGCACCCGTGGGGCTTTACGAGACAACCGTTACCGATATGCCCCACAAGTACATTAAACCGCAGGATTCGGGCAACCGCGGCGAAACACGCTACGCTGTTTTGCAAAACGAAAACGGCAAAGGACTTTGCTTTGCGGCGGCAGACAATTACTTGAACTTTAACGCAAATCACTTCACATTAAATCAGTTAATTAAAGCCGCACATATTGAGGATTTGCCCGACACGGACACCACCAATGTTTCGGTGGACGGCTTTGTGCGCGGTACAGGCTCGGCAAGTTGCGGCCCCGCACCCGCAAAGGAATATTTAATTCCGTTTGGGTACACAAGACCGCTTTCATACACATTTACTGTAAAAACGGTGGAATAGGATTTTGTGACCGACAGCGGATTTGGATACAAATTGACGGAACGGTCAAGACCGTTCCCTACACGCACGAAATGTAATAC
>CAMGGF010000091.1 GCA_946055445.1 uncultured Ruminococcus sp.
GGTTCTGTGTCTTGACAAAAAGAATTACATAAAATTATATGGTATCGCTTGTAGGGGCGGGTTTCCATGCCCGCCCGAGAGATTATATCAAACCAAAGGCGAGTTTGTAGGGTGCGACGACCCGGTGCACCGCAAGATTTTAGCGATATTTTTTGGGCGATTCGTGAAGCGCCCCTACAACCACCACGCCGTTTGTTGATATGTAATTTCTGCTCAGTTTTAGACTATCCGCACCTTACGGTTCTTTTGTGTTGACAAAATATGAATAAAGCGGTATATTTTTGCTGAGACGGTCAGTAGATTGACGGGTGTGAATGACTATGTTATACAAAAATGTAGTCAATCATAGAACCGTCCCCTGATTGTCGAAATAGAATGCGTGCGTGTAGGGAACGACCTAAGTGTCGTTCCGCAAAATTACATCAAACTTTATGGCGGGGTCAAGACCCCGCCCTACGCGTAAAAATGCATTTCGTGCGTGTAGAAAACGGTCGTACCGTTCCGCAAATTCACCGCAACCCCCTTGTAAAATACAGTTCTATCCAACGCCCGCAAACAAACTCCGAAAAAATAATAACCCCCGCAGATGCGTGTGTTTTCCTGCATCTGCGGGGGTTTTGTATCTGTGGTTAAACCGTATAATTTTTCAAAAAGTGCTTATAGAATGTCACACAGTCTTTGACGGCGTCCAAATCGATGTTTTCATTTTCCGCATGAACCGATGCCAACTGCTGTGCAGACAGGCGAATCGGTGCAAAGCGCAAAACGCAGTCGCAAACATCTGTCAGCGTCCGTGCATCCGTACCCGCAGGCAAAATAAAGGGGGAGGCGGGGTACTGCGGGAACACTTCGCCGATGCATTGCATGGTATACGCAAACGGTGCTTTCGTCATATCGGCAGGGCCGTGGTATTCAGATTCGCCGTCAATTTCGACTTCAATATCATATTTCGCCGCAACCGCTTTGAAGGCTTCTATATCTTTTTTCAAATCTTCCTCGTCTACGGGGCGTAAAAATGCGCGCGCCGTGCAGATTTTTGCTTCGGTACTGCCCTCGATTTTGTTAAAGGTGCAGGTAGTGCCGATAAGCCCGCCTGCCTGTGGGTTGATTTTCGGCATCACGGCTTTTAAGAGCGGTGCAAACAGCCAAAGGTTTGAGAACAGCAGTTTCATTGCAAATCCCGAATAGGGAGCGAGATGTTGGAACATCGCCGTGACCTGCAAATTTATGCGGCGGATAAAGATGTTTTTCTCGTCGATTTCGTGCATAAATGCCGCCATACGCTCGACGGGTGTTTTTTGTGCCGCAGCGGTGAGGCTTGCGTGGGCGTTTGCCGCCTTTGCAGTACAGTTTAAGTAATATCTGCCCTTTTCGTGCACGGCAACCATCGCGCATTTGTCGCAGTGCATTCCGCCGAGCGGCGGCTCAATTACCGCGCCGCCTTCGTCCAAAATCACATCAAAGCGAATGTTGTGTTCCTTAAAATATTGGAGTGCGGTAGGAATACCGTCCCCGCCCAATTCTTCATTGTGGGAAGAACCGATATACACATTGCAGGGCGGTTCGTAGCCCTCACTTAGGAGTTCCTCTAACGCCGTAAATTCCGCAAACAGGGGCGTTTTGGTATCCACCGTGCCGCGTCCCCAAATTTTGCCGTCAGAGAATTCCCCGGAAAAGCCGTCATGCTCCCATTCGCCGCTGACCGCCACAACATCGTGGTGGGACATCAGCATAATATTGTGCGTTTTGTCTTTGCCTTCCAGTTTATAAATCCAGCAGTCATCGGAAAAGGTCATTTTTTCAGCCTTTTCGTGGACAAGTGGGAATAACTCCTGCATCACATCACGGAGTTTTTTAAATTCCGTATCATCGTAACTGCCTTTTACCGATACAGTTTTGCATTGTATCATTTTGCGTAGCCGTAATGCATAAGTTTCAATTTCCGCTTCGGTGTGCGACGCATTTGCCGCTGTCAGTTTGCGCGCCTTTTTCGATACGGCAAATGTATTGCCCAAAAGCACCGATATAAGGAGTACCAAAAGCGCCAAAACGATATACAATGCAATCATTTTTCATTCTCCTTTTTTGCCGCGCGCACAACGCCCAAAACCTCTTTTTCATTGTAGAAGAAGTAAATGACAACTGCAACGAGGGTGAACAGACCGCCGACAATCGCCGTCAAAAGCAACCCTTTTTTGCCTACATTTTCGCCTGTTGCCGCGCCGATAACCACCAAAGACGGCACAATCATAATTGCAAGCGAGGTGCCCATTTTGGTGACAAAACTTTTTGCCGCAGCAAAGGTGCCCTCTTGGTTGATGCCTGTTTTTGCGGTATCATACTGAATAACATCTGCCATCATGGAAGAGGGGAGAATGTTCAAAACCGCAAAGGGGAGCGAAACAAACAGCGCGAATAAAACGGCGGTTGCCAACTTGTGGTCTTGCGGGAAAACATCTACGCCGCAAATTAAGAATTCCGCTACGGTAAAGACGATACAGCCCACAATCATCGGCACTTTTTTTCCTTTTGCTTTTGACCACTTGTTGATAACAGGGTACAAAATCAGCGAGCCGACAATCGAAGTTGCCATAATGATAATCGACTGTTCTTCGGGAATGCCCATCAGTTCCGTTATGTAATACATTATGCACGCTTGGAAAAAACTCATCCCCGTGCCTTCAAACAACTGCCCCAAGGTGACGAGCACAAAATGTTTGTTGGAAAACGCGTGTTTTAAGGATTTGCCCAAAGAAACCGTGGGCCGCACGGAGTTTACATAGTCTTTTTCTTTGATGGTCAGTGCGGGAATGAGCAGAAGCACCACGCCGATAACGGTAAACACCAAAAATGTCATACGCCACGCCATAATCGGAGAAAGGTTTGCGACCTTTTTCATCACCGCCACCAAAGCGGGCGTCGCATAGCCGAGCATACTGCCGACCACAAAGAACAAAGAACTCCAAGTGTAGGCGTCTACAAGTTTGCCCTCATTGGTAATCATTTCGGGAAGTAATGCATTGTGCGGAATCATATACAGCGTGTAGAAAATGAAATATGCCCAAATGAATACAGCAATCCAAATATTGTTGAAAATCGGGTTTTCCGACGGTGACCAGAAAATCAACAAGGCACTGCATGCAAAGGGAACGGAAAACCATTTCATAAACGGAATTCTTCTGCCGCCTTTGTGGTTGCATTTGTCGCTTAACCCCGCCACAATGGGGTCCGAAAACGCATCGACAATATGCCCGATGGCTTTAATCAGCCCGATAACCGTTAAAATACCGAGGAACACATAGCCCTGTGTAATCAAAACGGGCAGACCCGACGCTTCGGTCGGCTGATAAAAATAGATTAAATAGTTATTCAGCATTGTGGTGAATAACCCTACCGCAAACTGCGGCAGACAGAAGTTAATTACGGTTTTGCCTGAAACTTCTTTCATTTCCTCAATTTCCTCGCTTATTTACATAAATACAACCCGACGCACAGCATCGGGAGACGGATTTATTTTATCATATTTGCCGAATATCGTCAATCGCTGTGCGCGATTTGACAATCTCTGTGCTTTACGATACTATAATAGATACAATGTAAACGGAGAGAGAAAACGATGAGAACCGCACAAACATTACTTGCCGATTGGCTGTTTTGCTTCGATGCAAAAACGGAAGATACTGCCGACTTTGCGCCCGTAACATTGCCGCACACTTGGAACAATTTTGACGGGCAGGACGGCGGCAACGATTACAAGCGCGGTGCAGGGCTTTATAAAAAGACCTTGTCTGTCAAAAAACGTCCCGACAAATGTTATTACCTGGATTTTTTGGGCGTCAATTCGGTTTGCGAAGTCATTTTAAACGGCGAAACGGTCGGTACACATCGCGGCGGCTATACGCGCTTTTATGTACCTGTGACCGACGCACTTTGTGACGGAGAAAACACCTTGCTTGTGTGGGCGGACAATTCGCCGTTCCCCGATGTGAACCCGTTGGAAGCGGATTTTACCTTTTTCGGCGGCATTTACCGCGAGGTGTATTTTGTTGAAACCGAAGCGGCGCATTTTCTGCCCGAAAACGGTTCTGACGGTGTAAAAATCACCGTGTCCAATACACCGAAAGTGCGCAATGACGCGCCCGTGACCGTGCTGGTGAAAACCTCGGAAAACGCCGTCGGCAAAACGCTCTCTGTGTCTGTGCGTGTACCGTCCGAATTTAGAGGCTGTCCGTATATTCAAAATACGGATTTCCCGATAGATTCCGTGCTTTCCGAAAGCGGTGAAACGGTTGCCGAACAGGCGGTAACGGTTGAAAATGTGCAAACCGAACTTTGCTTACATGTGAAAAATCCACATCTTTGGAACGGCAGAAAAGACCCGTTTTGCTATACCGTGACCTGCGAACTGCGCGACGGCAATGCCGTTCTTGACAGGGTGGAAAAACAAATCGGCATTCGGTATTTTGAAATTCACCCCAAAAAAGGATTCTTTTTAAACGGCAAAAGTTACCCGTTGCGCGGCGTCAACCGTCACCAAGACCGCGAAAATATGGGCAACGCCATCACCCGAAAAGAACACGATGAGGATTTCTCCATTCTCTATGAAATCGGCGCAAACGGTGTGCGGCTGGCGCACTATCCGCATCACCCGCATTTTTATGACCTTTGCGACCGTTACGGTCTGCTCGTATGGGCGGAAATCCCGTTTGTCGACCACATCGGCGGCTTAAAAGAATCCCCGTTGCCGACCGATACTGTGCTCGATAAAGCCGTTACCGCGCGCCAACTTGAAAATGCAAAACAGCAAATGACGGAACTTATTTTACAGCAAGGGCACCGCCCGTCGATTTTCTGTTGGAGTATGTCCAATGAAGTGATGCAAAAATACGGCGATACCGCCGCCGAAATGATGCGCGCCTTACACGAAACCGCGCGCAGTTTAGACAGTACCCGCTATACCGCGATGGCAGTCAATCACACCTACGGCTACCGCTGGCAGTCCGATGTGAAGGGCTGTAACATCTACCCCGGTTGGTATATGGGCAAGCCCTCGCATTTTCGGTATCAAGTCAATTACCATATTCGCGGGAATCGTGGTAAAGGCATTGCCGTGTCCGAATACGGCGCGGGCGCAAACACCCTGCACCATACTGAAACCCCGAAACAGCCGAAAGACACCACCTGCGCGTTTCATGCCGAAGAATGGGCGAGCATTGTCCACGAGCACGCGCTTCGCTATTTTATGTCGCCGCGGCACAACAAAGTTTGGGGCGCGTTTGTTTGGAATTTGTTTGACTTTGCGGTGGATATCCGTAACGAAGGGGAACTGCCCGGGCGCAACGATAAAGGGCTTGTCACCTATGACCGCAAAACCAAAAAAGACGCGTTTTTCCTCTACAAAGCCTATTGGAGCAAAGAACCCGTGACCTATATCACTTCCCGCCGCTTCACCGTGCGCGAGAAGCAAAACATTACCGTAAAGGTGTATTCCGATGCGAACGCGGTTTCCCTTGTTGTGAACGGCAAGCCCGTGAAAACGAAGAAAGCAAAGTGTAACCGACAAAAAAATGTGTTTTTATTTCAAAATATACGCTTGCAAATCGGCGAAAATACCGTGACCGCCAATGGTACGAACGGCAAAAGCGATACGGTGGTTTGGCAATTCGACGGCGAAAAATAAAATGGATTTCTTGTATTTTTGCGCCGAAAACGGTTGCACACAAATGCCAAATATGGTAAACTAACTCTATATGTAAAACAGAAACGGAAACAGGTGACATTATGGACTCCGAAAGAATTTTAAGAACTTCCATTTTCGGCGGCTTTAAGCGCGAAGATGTACTCGGCTATGTTGAGGAATTAAAGGCGGAAATCGCCGTATTGTCTGCGGAAGTGCAAGGAAAAACCGCAAAAATTGACGCTTTAAGCGAAATGGCGGA
>CAMGGF010000092.1 GCA_946055445.1 uncultured Ruminococcus sp.
AACCTGTGACCCTCTGCTTGTAAGGCAGATGCTCTCCCAGCTGAGCTATGCTCCCGAACTGTTGCCGTGATTTTGACGGCTGAATTAGAATATCATAAAAAAACCGCCCTGTCAACAAAAAAATGAAAAAAATCGAGAAAAATTTTCAGAAATTTTTTTGCCGCTGTTTAAAATACTTTATCTTTTGTTTTAATTCTTCCCCCCCACATTTTCGCGTTTTTGCCTTTTTACTTTTCAAGTTTAATGTGCTAAACTATATGTGCTGAATACACAAAGTATTACAATTCGCGTTATGCGGGAGGAACTACAATGGCAAACAGCAAAATCAAAAGTGACAATATGGATTTCTTGTTCGATTGCATTCTCTCTTTGCAATCCATGGAGGAGTGCTATGACTTTTTCGAAGATTTATGCACCGTCAATGAGTTACAGGCGATTTCCCAGCGCATTGTTGTGGCGAAAATGCTGTCCGAAAAGCGTGTGTACTCCGACATTGTGAAAGAAACGGGCGCCTCTACCGCGACCATCAGCCGCGTGAACCGTTCTTTACAGTTCGGTTGCAACGGGTATGAAAAACTGTTTGAACGCGTTGCGGCGCGCAAAAAGGACGAACAATGAGTTACGGGGTTTTTGCCGATTTTTACGATGCCCTGACTTGCAATGTCGATTATGCCGCTCTGTCAAAAACCATTTGCTCTCTGTTGACGCGCTATGGGCTTCACAGAGGGCTTTTGCTTGATTTGGGGTGCGGCACGGGCACGCTGTCGGTTTTGCTTTCGAAAGCGGGGTATGAGGTCATCGGCGCGGACCGTTCCCCCGATATGCTTGTCGCTGCGCAGGAAAAAGCATACGCGGCAAAGCAAAATATTTTATTTTTATGTCAGGATATGACGCGCTTGGATTTATACGGTACACTCGACGCCGCCGTCTGTACGCTCGACGCGCTCAATCATTTGCCGTCGCGCGCGGCGGTGGAGGAAACTTTGCGGCGCGTGTCGCTGTTTTTAAATGCGGGCGGGGTGTTTATTTTTGATACCAACACGCTTTACAAGCACCGCGCGGTTTTGGGGAATAATACATTTGTATATGATACCGACGAAGTGTATTGCGTGTGGCAAAACGCCTTGCAAAAAGACGAAAAAACGGTGGAAATCACGCTGGATTTCTTTATCCCCGCAAGCGACAACGAGCCGATTTTTGAACGCGAGAGCGAGCAGTTTTCAGAATGCGCCTATTCGGACGCCGAATGGCGGGAAATGCTCAAAAATGCGGGATTTACGGTGCTTGGCGTGTTTGACGGCTACACGGAAAATCCGCTGACAGAGAAAAGTGAACGCGCCGTGTATGCGGTAAGAAAGGAATAAAATTTATGCCGAATTTGGTTAGAATGATGGATACGGACGGCACGCTTTGCGTGATTTGCGCCGACACAACCGAAACCGTGCGCGAAATGCAGCGTTTGCACGGCACAAAAAAGGTGGTTTCTGCGGCTTTGGGGCGGCTTTTGACCGCCGCGTCTTTAATGGGCAGTATGCTCAAAGGCGAAAAAGACAGTTTGACCTTAAAAATCAGCGCGGACGGCCCTGTTTCCTATTTGACAGCGGTTTCCGACAGCAGCGGCAATGTGCGCGGCTGTGCGGGGCGAAACGATGTGGAACTGCCCTTAAACGCATTGGGGAAATTAGATGTTTCGGGCGCGGTCGGCAAAAACGGCACGCTGACGGTGATGAAAGATTTGGACCTGCGTGAGCCGTATATCGGGCAGGTGCCGCTTGCCACGGGCGAAATCGCCGAGGACATTACCGCCTATTTCGCCGCGAGTGAACAAACGCCGTCGGTTTGCGGTTTGGGCGTGCTTTGCGATAAAGAATCCGAAGCCATTATTAACGCAGGCGGGTTTCTCATTCAACTTTTGCCCACGGCGACCGACGAAACGATTGACAAAGTCGAACAGGGCTTGGAAAACATCAAACCCGTTACGACGATGCTGTTTGAAAATATGACGCCCGAGGCAATTTGCCGCGCGGTTTTGCCGCATTTTGCGTTAGATGTACTCGACACGGCCGAAGTCGGCTACCGCTGTACCTGTTCGCGTGAACGAATGGAGCGCGCACTTTTATCCACAGGCAAACAGGCACTTTCCGAAATGGCAGAAGACCCCCAAACCGAAGTCATTTGCAATTTCTGCAACCGCAAATATGTGTTTACGCAAAGCGAAATGCAAAAAATGGCAGACGGCGAAGCGTAGTTTTAAATCGTAGGTTTACTTTGTCGGGCATCTTTACCTTGTCCTCTCGATTGAAAATTTATACAAATTTTTATTTGTCATCCTGCGCGATAGCGAAGGATCTCAAACAGCGCAAAGTGTAAAAGTGCAAAACGAGATTCTTCGGCTATCGCCTCAGAATGACAACGCGTAGGGAACGGTCTTGACCGTTCCGCAAACCTCCCCATGCATTGGGGAGGTGGCACGCGCAAAGCGCGTGACGGAGGGGCAAAATTACAGCAAAATTCGTGGGCGAACACAGTCCGCCCCTGCGAGAATATATTTGTCATCCTGCGCGATAGCGAAGGATCTCAAAAAAGCGTTAAATAAAGAATGTGCGAAACGAGATTCTTCGGCTATCGCCTCAGAATGACAATCGGGCGGGAGACAAGTTTTCGGGCGACATAGTTCACGCCTACGCACGCATTTCATTTTTGTTTTTCAATCGGAACGGTATGACCGTTCCCTATAATTTTTCATTTTTCATTCTTCATTATGCATTTGTTTTCGCCCCTACGCAGGTACCGCATTTGCATATTGAATTTCTATAAAAAATTTGATACAATAAAATGTCCGAAATTTTATCGCACAGAAAGGAAGAAAAATTATGTGTGAAAAACCGAAATTTTACATCACCACCGCGATTGCCTATACTTCGCGCAAGCCGCATATCGGCAACAGTTACGAAATCGTGCTGACCGACGCCATTGCGCGCTACAAACGAATGCGCGGCTACGATGTTTTCTTCCTGACGGGAACCGACGAGCACGGGCAGAAAATCGAAGAATACGCGAAAGAAGCGGGAATAAGCCCGAAAGAATATGTCGACAAGGTCGCGGGCGAAATCCGCGCCATTTGTGACACCTTAAACACCACCTATGACAAGTTTATCCGCACCACCGACGATTACCACGAAAAAGCGGTGCAGAAAATCTTTAAAAAGTTATATGACCAAGGCGACATTTACAAAAGCGAGTACGAGGGGCTGTACTGCACCCCGTGCGAAAGTTTTTGGACGGAAAGCCAACTCGACGAAAACGGCTGCTGCCCCGACTGTCACCGCGAGGTGAAACCCGCGAAAGAGGAAGCATATTTCCTGCGGTTGTCGAAATACCAAAAACAACTCGAAGAATTCATCGAAAACAACGAAAACTTCATTTATCCCGAAGCGCGCAAAAAAGAAATGCTCAACAACTTTATCAAACCGGGATTACAGGATTTGTGCGTGTCGCGCACCTCGTTCAAATGGGGCGTGCCCGTCACCTTTGATGACAAGCATGTCATTTATGTTTGGATTGACGCCCTCTCGAACTATATCACCGCCCTCGGGTATGACCCCGACGGCAGTGCGGAACCCTACAAAAAATATTGGCCTGCCGATGTGCACATTATCGGCAAGGACATTGTGCGTTTCCACACGATTTACTGGCCGATTATGTTGATGGCGCTCGGCGAGCCGCTTCCGAAACAGGTCTACGGCCACCCGTGGCTGTTGTTCGGCGAGGACAAAATGAGTAAATCCCGCGGGAATGTCATTTATGCCGATGATTTGGTTAAGGTGTTCGGCGTGGACGCGGTGCGCTATTACCTGCTGTCCGAAATGCCGCACGCCGCCGACGGCTCTATCACCTATGAAACAATGATTGAACGCTACAATTCCGATTTGGCGAATACCATAGGCAACCTTGTCAACCGCACGGTTGCGATGCAGAACAAATATTTTGACGGCGTGGTTCAGTCGCCCGACTGCCCCGGCGAATTTGACGGGGATTTGAAAGCCTTGGCACTTCGCACACTCCAAGATGTAGACAAATGCATCAGCGAATACAAAATGAGCGACAGCGTTTCGTGCGTGTTGACGCTTGCGCGCCGCTTAAACAAATATATTGACGAAACGATGCCTTGGGCGCTTGCGAAGGACGAAACCCGGCGCGCGAGACTGGGCACGGTGCTTTATAACCTTTTAGAGGGTATTCGCTTCTTGGCGGTTTTGCTTACGCCCTATATGCCCGACACGGCATCGGCGATTTTTGAGCAACTCGGCACCGATGTGCGCGACTGCGACTCGCTTTCGACCTTCGGGAACTTGAAAGTCGGCGAAAAAGTCGGCAAAGCCGTGCCGCTGTTCAACCGCATAGACGCGGAAAAACTGATTGAAGAACTGACTGCGGCGCAAAATGCGGCACAGGCAGAGGAAGAAAAAGCGGCACCGAAAATCGAGGGACTTGCGCAAATCGGGATTGAAGATTTTGCAAAAGTGGAACTGCGCGTTGCCGAAGTGACAGCGTGCGAACCCGTGAAACGCGCGAAAAAACTGTTGAAATTGACCTTAAATGACGGCACGGACACCCCGCGCACCGTGGCAAGCGGCATTGCGAAGTGGTACGCGCCCGACGATTTGGTCGGCAAAAAAATCGTGCTGGTGGCGAACTTAAAACCCGCCGTGCTTTGCGGTGTGGAAAGCCAAGGTATGATTTTGGCGGCGGATTGCAGTGAAGACGATGTCAAAGTGCTCTTTGTCGACAGCGCAATGCCCAACGGAGCACGTATTCGATGAGTTTTCACAACATTTTTGACACCCACGCGCATTACGATGACGCGCGATTTCAAGATGATTTACCTGCATTGCTCGCGGCGCTCCCCGAACAGGGCGTTGTCGGTGTGATTTCGTGCGGGGTGAATACGGAAACCTCGCGCTTTGCCGCGCGCCTTGCCGAAGCGTATGCATATATCTACGCCGCGGCGGGGTTTCACCCGCTCAATTTAGAAGACGCGCCCGAAAATCCGACGGAAATTTTGCGCGAATTGCTTAAAAATCCGAAAACAGTTGCCGTAGGCGAAATCGGGTTAGACTATTATTATGAAAAAGAGTCGCGTGACGCGCAGTTGCAACTGTTCGAACAGCAGTTGCAGTTGGCAAACGAACTTTCTCTGCCCGTGATTGTGCATGACCGCGAAGCACACGAGGATACCCTGCGGCTGTTAAAGCAGTACAAACCACGCGGCGTGGTGCACTGTTTTTCGGGCAGTGTGGAAATGGCAAAAGAAGTTTTAAAGTTGGATATGTATATCGGTCTCGGCGGGGCGGTGACCTTTAAAAACGCGGTAAAACCCGTCGAGGTGGCAAAAATCGTGCCGCAAGCGCGATTATTGGTCGAAACCGACGCGCCGTATATGACGCCCGTGCCGTTTCGCGGCAAGCGGTGTGATTCGAGTCACATTGCCTACACCGCCGAACGCCTCGCGGAAATTCGCGGCGAAGACGCGCAGGCGTTGCTCGATTATACCGCCGAAAACGCACGGCGATTGTTTGGGATATAAATGTAAAATGCTTGTCATCCTGCGCGATAGCGAAGGATCTCAAACAGCACAAAAGTAAGATTTTACGAAACGAGATTCTTCGGCTGTCGCCTCAGAATGACAAACGGACGGGCGAACGAAGTTCGCCCCTACAACCCGTAGGGAACGGGCTTGCCCGTTCCGCGAACCGCCCCGTTTACGGGGAGGTGGCACGGCGCAGCCGTGACGGAGGGGCGAAGGCACATCAAATTTTACGGGCGGGCGCCGCGGAGTGGGGGGCTTCCCCGCCCGCAG
>CAMGGF010000093.1 GCA_946055445.1 uncultured Ruminococcus sp.
GATATGATATACGGCTAATGCCGTATGATATGCTCGCTATGCAAGCATGATATAATATCCGTTCCCAAATACGCGAAGCGTATATCATCTGCGAAGCAGATATCATACCGACAGGTATATCACCCGTGACCGCAGGGAACGGATATCATTGAAAAAGACGATTGCCGAAGCAATCGTCTTTTTCTGGTGCGAGCGATGGGACTTGAACCCATACGGGATTACCACACGCCCCTCAAACGTGCGCGTCTGCCGATTCCGCCACGCTCGCATATTTTATTCCTGTTGCTTTCGCAACGGTGATTATTATAGCAAAGGATTGTTTTTGTGTCAAGAGATTTTTCCGAAATCCTTTGCAGTTTTTATAAATTCCGATTTTTGTGTTGCCTTTTCCCAACACATTTTGAAAAAAATGCGCAAACACGGGAAAGGCGCCAAAAATACATCTGCAATATTTTTAAAAAAAGCATTGACAAGTGCAACTGTACGATGTATAATTCTACCAACCTACTTGATAGGTTGGTTTAAGAACAGAAAATCAAAACAATACAGCAAGGAGGTGCGCGGCGGTGCAACATCATTTTGAAAGCCTGCTTCGGCAGAATTTCCGTTTCGGACGAATGTGTACGGTTGAAAAAGGCAGTCAATTCATATCATATAAGCATAAACAGAAAACCATACACAATATAAATCGAAAGGGAAATGCATTATGTCAGAATATCGTTTTGAAACTTTACAACTCCATGTCGGTCAGGAAACGCCCGACGCTGTCACCGATTCCCGTGCAGTGCCGATTTACGCAACCACCTCTTATGTTTTCCATAACTGCGCGCACGCGGCAGACCGTTTCGGTCTGCGCGACGCAGGCAACATTTACGGCCGCTTAACCAACTCCACGCAAGATGTGTTTGAAAAGCGCATTGCGGCTTTGGAAGGCGGCGTTGCCGCTTTGGCGCTCGCTTCGGGTGCGGCGGCAATTTCCTATACCATTGAGGCGCTCGCGCAAAACGGTGGGCACATTGTCGCGCAGAAAACCATTTACGGCGGCAGTTACAATCTGTTGGCGCACACACTTCCGAATTTCGGTATCACCGCTTCGTTTGTCAACATTCACGACCTTGCGGCGGTGGAAAACGCCATTCAGGACAACACCCGCGCGATTTACATTGAAACGCTCGGCAACCCGAACAGCGATATCCCCGATATTGATGCACTTGCCGCATTGGCACACAAACACGATTTGCCGCTTGTGGTCGACAACACCTTCGGCACCCCGTACCTCATTCGTCCGATTGCACACGGTGCAGACATCGTTGTCCATTCCGCCACCAAATTCATCGGCGGGCACGGTACAACACTCGGCGGTGTAATTGTGGACTCGGGCAACTTTGATTGGGCGGCGTCGGGCAAGTATCCGGCAATTTCCGCCCCCAACCCCGCATACCACGGCGCGGTATTTACCGAGGCGGCGGGCAAAGCGGCGTTTGTCACCTATATTCGCGCGGTACTACTGCGCGATACAGGCGCGACGATTTCACCATTCGCGGCATTTTTGCTGTTGCAAGGTACGGAAACGCTGTCACTTCGTTTGGAGCGTCACGCCGAAAACACAAAGAAGGTAATCGATTACCTAACCGAAAATCCGCTGGTCAGCCGCGTCAAACACCCCGCTCTCCCCGACCATCCCGACCACGCGCTGTATGAAAAATACTTCCCCAACGGCGGCGGCTCGATTTTCACCTTTGAAATTAAAGGCGGCGTGAAAGAGGCGCACACCTTTATTGACAGTTTGCAAATATTCTCACTGCTTGCAAATGTTGCCGATGTGAAAAGTTTGGTCATTCACCCCGCAACCACCACGCACAGCCAATTAAATGATGCGGAACTCGCTGACCAAGGCATTTATCAAAATACCATTCGTTTGTCCATCGGAACCGAGCATATCGATGATATTCTCGCAGATTTGCAGCGCGGGTTCGACGCTGTTGCGGCTTTATAAGGGAGGAAACCACAATGTCTACTATCTATCAATCCGCCGACGCACTCATCGGCAGAACACCTTTATTGGAACTGACACATTCCGAAGAAGCGCTCGGTTTAAAAGCCAAAGTGCTCGGTAAATTGGAATATTTTAATCCCTCGGGGTCTGTCAAAGACCGCGTGGCAAAATCTATGCTGGACGATGCCGAGGCAAGGGGCGTTCTCACGCCTGACAGCGTCATCATTGAGCCGACTTCGGGTAACACCGGTATAGGTCTTACGGCAGTTGCCGCCGCGCGCGGGTACAAAATCATTATTGTGATGCCCGAGACGATGTCCGTTGAGCGCCGCAACATTATGCGTGCGTACGGCGCGGATTTGGTGCTTACCGAGGGCGCAAAAGGTATGAAAGGCGCGATTGCCAAAGCAAAAGAATTGGCAGAGGAAATCCCGAACAGTTTTATACCCGGGCAGTTTGACAACCCCGCCAATCCTGCGGCACACTATGCCGCCACAGGGCCCGAAATTTACGCAGATACCGACGGTAAGGTCGATATTTTCGTTGCAGGCGTCGGCACGGGCGGCACCGTAACGGGCGTCGGCAAATACTTAAAAGAGAAAAACCCGAATGTGCAAATTGTTGCCGTTGAGCCCGCCTCCTCTCCCGTTTTGTCACAGGGCACGGCAGGCGCACACAAAATTCAGGGTATCGGCGCAGGCTTTGTGCCGGCGGTACTGGATACAACTGTATATGACGAGGTGTTTCCCGTCACCAACGAAGCGGCATTTGAAACCGCAAAGGCAATCGGCAAACGCGAGGGCGTTTTGGTCGGTATTTCTTCGGGCGCGGCGGCCGCGGCGGCGTTTGAAATTGCAAAACGCCCCGAAAACGCAGGCAAAACCATTGTCATTTTATTGCCCGACGGCGGCGACCGCTATTTCTCCACCCCGCTGTTCCAATTCGACGAGTAAACGGACTTTTAGGTGATTTTATATGATGGTTTCCACACGAGGCAGATATGCCCTGCGCGTTTTGCTGGATTTAGCGGAGCACGCCGAGAACGGCTATGTGCCGATGAAAGATGTTGCCGCGCGGCAGTCGCTTTCCTTAAAATATTTAGAACAAATTATGCCGTTGCTTTCCAAAGGGGAGTTTGTTGAGGGCTTGCATGGAAAAGGCGGCGGCTATCGGCTGAAACGGAATGCGGCGGAAATTCGCGTCGGCGAAATTTTACGGCTGACGGAAGGCAATTTGGCACCCGTTGCCTGTTTGAAATGTGATGCGCAAGCCTGCGAGCGAGCAAGCCTTTGCAAAACCCTGCCGATGTGGAAAGAATTTGATGCGCTGGTCAACAACTATTTCAACGGAATTACACTCTCGGACCTGTTGCAAACAACCGAATAAAAAATTCGACAGAATCCAACAAAACTGCTTGTAATTGCGGTTTTGTTGGATTATAATATTGGATAAATTTTGAAACACAGGAGTATGTAACATGATAAAAATCGGCATTGCCGGCTACGGCAATTTAGGGCGCGGTGTGGAAAGCGCGCTGCAAAACGCAGAAGATATGGAACTGATCGGTGTGTTTACACGCCGTGCGCCCGAAAGCGTAAAAACGGCAACAGGTGCGCCCGTTTACCGTTGGGACGACGCGAAAAAAATGCAAAATGACATTGATGTGATGATTTTGTGCGGTGGCAGTGCAAATGACCTACCTACGCAGACCGCAGAAATGGCGGCGCTTTTCAATGTGGTGGACAGTTTCGACACCCACGCCAAAATCCCCGAGCATTTCTCGCAAGTGGACGAAGTCAGCCGCACCGCGAACAAAATCAGCATAATTTCGGTCGGTTGGGACCCCGGTTTGTTCTCTTTGAACCGTTTGTACGGGCAAGCGATTTTGCCGAACGGCAAAGACTATACATTTTGGGGCAAAGGCGTCAGCCAAGGCCATTCCGACGCCATTCGCCGCATTCCCGGCGTAAAAGACGGCAAACAGTATACCATTCCCGTGGAAAGCGCGCTCGAAAGCGTGCGAAACGGCGAAAATCCCGACTTAACTACACGCGAAAAGCATACAAGAGAATGCTTTGTAGTGGCGGAGGACGGCGCGGATTTGGCGGCGATTGAAACCGCAATTCAAACCATGCCGAATTACTTTGCCGATTACGACACCACCGTGCATTTCATCAGCCAAGAAGAATTGGACCGCAACCACGCAGGCATTCCGCACGGCGGCGTGGTATTCCGCACAGGTGTGACGGGCTTGCAAAACGAGCAAAAACATGTAGTGGAATACAAATTACAGTTGGACTCCAACCCCGGCTTTACTTCGAGCGTATTGGTTGCGTTTGCACGCGCGGCATACCGTATGCAAAAAGACGGGCTTTGCGGCTGTAAAACGATTTTTGACATTGCACCGTCGTATTTGCATCCCGCCTCCCCCGCAGAACAGCGCGCACATTTGCTGTAATTCCATACAACAAAGCAACACCCCTGCAAGCAAACACAGGCTTGCAGGGGTGTTTTTTATACAATTCAAAGGATTCAGTGTTCGTCTGCAAGCACCGCTTCGGCGCATTTCATACCGTCTACGGCGGCGGAAATAATGCCGCCCGCATACCCCGCGCCCTCGCCGCAGGGGAACACGCCGTTTACCTTGGTTTGAAAAAACTCGTCGCGGACAATACGCACAGGGGAAGAAGACCGCGTTTCAGGGCCTGTGAGCACCGCTTCGGGAGATGCAAATCCCGCAAGCATCGTGTCCATTTTCACGAGTGCCTCTGCCATTGTGTCCGCCACGCGCGCGGGCAAAATCTCACGCAAATTGCAAAGTGAAACGCCCGTGGGGCAGGTTGGGCGCACCGTACCGAGCGTATGAGAAGATTGTCCTTTTAAGAAATCCCCCACCAAAGTTGCGGGTGCGGTATAATCTCCGCCGCCGAGCGAAAACGCCTTTTTCTCCATTTCCAACTGATAGTATATCCCCGCTAACGGGTGGTCACTCGGAAACTGCTCGGGCTCGACGCCGACAAGCAACGCGGAATTGGCATTTTCGCCGTCGCGGGCAAATTCGCTCATACCGTTAGTGACAACCGTACCCGCCTCGCTCGGACAACAAACAACCGTCCCGCCCGGGCACATACAAAATGTATATGCCCCGCGCCCACCTTGCGGGTGGCAGGCAAGTTTATAATCCGCCGCTTTTAATTTCGGGTGATTCCAAAGCGCGCCGTACTGTGAACGGTTAATCATTTCCTGCTTATGTTCAATCCGCGCGCCGACCGAAAACGCCTTTTGCGTAATGGTAAACCCTTTTCGATAGAGCATTTCCACCGTGTCACGCGCCGAATGCCCAATCGCAAGAATGACCGCATCGGTTTCAAAATCAGTTTGTTTCCCCATTTTATCGGTATAGGTCACACCCTGTAACGCGCCGTTGTAAACAAGTAAATCCGTTAGTTTTGTTTCAAAGCGGATTTCGCCGCCGAGGCGCAAAATTTCCTCGCGAATATTCTTCACCACCGCACACAGTTTGTCCGTGCCGATATGGGGTTTCGCGCTGTATAAAATCTCCTCGGGCGCGCCGTGCAACACAAATTGGCGCAAGACCTCGCGCTGGCGAAAATCCTTGGTGCCCGTATTTAATTTTCCGTCGGAAAAGGTGCCCGCGCCCCCCTCGCCGAACTGCACATTGGAGTCGGGATTGAGTTTGCGGGTTTGCCAAAAGGTTTTTACACTTTTTTGCCGCTGTTCCACGCATTCGCCGCGTTCGAGCACCAATGGGCAAAGCCCCGCACGCGCGAGTATTAGTGCGGCGAACATCCCCGCGGGGCCGAAGCCCACCACCAC